>CAZLBO010000051.1:0-11179 GCA_964557725.1 uncultured Bifidobacteriales bacterium
CGTTCATTAACTATCTTGCGAACAAAAATATACGATTATGCGAAAGGCTATGGGCTCGTTATATTGGTGGTTTTGGGGAAATAGAATTTCTACTGGAAAAATTATAATTATATTGTCAGTTGTAAAATGCAGAAAAATACATCCAAAAAAATAGCCTATCTCTCAAGTTCAGCAGAAAAAACAGGCGTTCACCGGTTTTCAAATGACTTGATTAATCAGCTCAAATTAAACTCTGAAGTGGTCCTTATAAAGTTCAATTATCATTCTGGTTATTTAGAGTTACATCGTAACGATACTGTTAAAAGAATCAAAAAGGGTTGGAAAAAATTAGGGAAAACTTTTTTTATTTTTTCCTTGAGAAAGCACATTCCCCAATACCCCTGCTACTTTATCGAAAACCAGAACCTTTCTTTTTTAAAGAAAAAAGGTATTCTATTTGTCTTAGATACATTCTATACCACACACCCCAAAAACTGGTATGAAAGAATACAAGGGAAATTTCTTTATAGTGGCATAAGCTCTTATAATAAAGTTCTAGTCTGCTCACATTTTACAAAAAAAACTTTAGTAAAATCATTTCGACTCTCAGAAAAAAAAATTCAGGTCTTCCACTTATCATATGACAAGTCACTTTATCAGCCCAAAAATGTTCCATCTGAAAAATTTTATAATCTATTTCCACAATTAAATCATCATGATTTTTTCTTTCATATTAGCACCGCAGAACCCCGTAAAAACCTACATCGCATCATTAAAGCCTTTCAAAAAGTTTCAGCTAAACATGATACACTTCTCATGGTGTTTGCAGGAAAAATTAATGCTTCTACTCAACTCACATTAAACCAATTCATTGATAAACTCAACCTTACACACAAAGTGCTCTTCCTCGGAATGATTTCTGATTCTGATCTCGTAGACCTATACAATAAAGCCACTGGTTTTATTTTTCCATCAATTACAGAGGGGTACGGGTACCCTGCCTTAGAGGCACAAGCCTGTCATTGTCCTACTGTTACCTCTCAAGGGAATTCGCTTGAAGAGATATCGGGGCCTTTGAGTTATTCCTGTAACCCTTTTAGTACACAATCTATCATCGATGCAATGAATCAATTATTAGCACATAAAGTAATCAGCAAAGAGCAAATCATTGAAAACGAAACTTGGCTAACGCAATTTTCGACTCAACCACTTGCCAATCACATTCTAGATCAAATCGATTTAAATGCCAACACCTAAATCAAAAATAAAACTCTTTGCTAAAGCAGCAACCTTTCTCTTTACCATCAGCTTTTTTATCTACATCATTGATATAAAAGAGTCTGTTGCCATTTTCAAAAAGACAAATATTTCTCAACTATTTTTTCCTCTTGGGCTTATGTGCCTAGCAGTTGTCTGTCAAGCCTTGAGATGGAAAACTCTTTGCCCTAGCATTAAAATCACCTTATGGAAATATACTTTTTTTGTTTGGATCGGAAACTTCTACAACACCATTCTCCCCTCTAGCTACGGAGGTGATATTGTTAAGTCCATATTGTTTGGAAAAAAATATGGTAATTTACAGGAGACATTTGTAAACATTGGATTAATGAGAATCATTGGACTTCTATTTCAATGGTTCTTTTGCTTATTCGGAATCGTCCTTTATTGGGATCAAATCAAGATATTTCTAAATGATAATATTCAATTATCCCGTTTCCATTTTCTCATCACTCTCTTTGCTATTATTATCACATTCACTTTACTCATTAAGTTTAGACACAAGCTTTTTAAATTAACGCTTTTCGACATCATAAAAACAAAGGTTTCTAGCTACAAAAGATTCCTTTTAAGCATACTCATCACATTTATCATACAAGTTTTAAACATCCTTATTACCTTTTTATTTTTTCGGGCAGCAAACTGTCCTATCGAATTTCACGAAGTATTCTTTTTCTCCCCTATTATCAGTACCCTCTCCATATTGCCAACAAACATCGGAGGCGTTGGGTTGCCAAGCTTAGCAGTACTATACCTATACTCAACCGTTTCTGGATACAGCCCCGAATCAGTAACAGCTGCCCTTGCATTAACCATGATTATTTCAATAAGCTTTAATATGATTGGAGGCGTTTGGTTGCTCTTTCGGCAAATCAAACCCAGGTTATTTACAAAAGAAAATCAAACGACTTAATTACTTCACGAGTATAAAAATGAATTCACAAAAACCTACTCTCACCTTCTATTCATACGATTCTTTAGGAAACCCATGGTGTGGTGGTGGTGGAGCTTATCGTGATTTAGAAATCCTAAAACAACAAAAAAACAATTGGAGATCTATCACCTTTATTGTGGGTAATCACCATTCAAAAAAAACACCTAGTATCGACAACATCTCTTTTCACTATCTAGGTTGGGGTAAATCTTATTTAACCTCTCGCTTATCTTATACTTTATTGGCGAATCTGAAAATTTTATTCGACAAAAGCCATCTCATTGGATATGCATTCTCCATATACTCCCCACTACTCACAGCTTTATTCAAGCCATCGAGGCTTTATTTTGTATTCCACCATCAAACAGGCAAACAAGTTTTTAAAAAGTTTGGTTTATTCGGTTTACCCTCTTATTTATTCGAAAAACTTTTTTTTCGCTTTTCTAAAAATGTACTGTGTAGCAATAGTATTCTCTCCAACAAAATAAAAAAACTTAATCCAAAAGTAAATTTACTTCAAACCGTAAACGGATTTGTAGAAGCCCTTTTACAAACACCACCTAAACCCTCTCAGCCCCCTTATATTCTTTTTTTGGGGAGATTTGACATACAAATGAAGGGTCTTGATTTACTCATTGAAGCATTTTCAAAACTCAAGCATACGACTGAGAATTTGACACTTATTCTTGCAGGAAGAGCTTCCGAAAAAACATTTAAGCAGGTTCAAAGGTTAATAGAAATTTCAAAAATGGATCAATACATTACATTAAAGCTCAACATCTCAGAGCTTGAAAAGAGAGATCTTCTTCAATCCTGCCTCTTCTTCTGTAGCCCCTCTCGATACGAAGGCTGGGGAATTTCTGCTTTAGAAGCTAATGCAGTTGGAAAAGCGGTTCTTGTCACTCAAACAGATGGTTATTTAGATAGCATCAGTCCCCAATCAGGCTGTTTTATACCTGTTAACGATATCGAGGCCTTAACAATAAAAATGAAGGAATTAAGCTCTACCCCCTCCATGAGAGAAAGGTATGAATCCCATGCAAAAGAATGGGCCTCTCAATTTACTTGGAAGCAAATTTCAGCAAAAGAATACAATTGGGTCTTTCAAACTTTTTTAGATTTTACCCCACATTAAACTAAACCATTCAAAGAGAATCTACAAATGACCCACAATTCCCAAATTCTCATCACAGGTGGCACAGGCTTTGTCGGTGGCTTTCTCAAAAAGCAATTACAAAACCAAGGCGATGTTTACCTCAGCTCCCGCCACCAAAATAACCGTGACACCCTTCAACTCGACCTCTTACAGCCAGAAGGAACTCGGGACTTTTTTGATACACACGACTTTGATAAAATCTTTCATCTTGCGGCACAATCTAATGTGCCCCTTTCTTTTGAAAAGCCTTTCCATACCTTGCATGAGAACATCTCCCTCACTTTGCAACTTTTTAAAACCCTTCATACCCTTCACAAAACATCAAGAGTTATTTTAGCAGGTTCTGCACAAGTATACCAAGCCTCCAAGGAGGCTTTGCGAGAGGATTCACCCCTTAATCCTCTTAACCCCTACGCAATTAGTAAAGCGGTGACAGACCACTTTTTTCAATACACCCAACAGCTTCCCGCAAGTCAAATGAATAGCAACTTGCTTCGCTTGTTTAATCATACAGGCCCTGGGCAATCAGATAAATTTGTACTAGGTAGTTTTTCAAAACAACTTGCCGAGATTAAACTAGGACTACGAGACCCTGTGATTAAAGTAGGGAATTTAAATGCCTACCGAGACTTCCTAGATGTTCGCGATGTTTGTATCGCTTATGATTTAGCGGCTAGTTATACAAAATCAGGGGAGACTTATAATGTTTGTTCAGGCAAAGCCCATAAAGTCCGAGACTTATTAGAGCAACTTATTGAAATTTCTGAAACTCAAGCAACTATCGAATTAGACCCCAATCGCTTACGCCCTGCGGAGGTTCCTACCATTTTAGGGAGTTATGAAAAAATCAATCGTGATCTAGGTTGGAAGCCTACTATTTCCATAGAACAAACATTAAAAGATATGTTTGAGGCCTCTGTTCAGGAGTTGAAAGAAAGTACTCCTTAAATTAAAAGTACTCCTCTGGATGTTGCACTAAATCGACTAAGGGAAGAGTATAAATCCCTTCTGTTAAAGAGTAGCTCTCTGTACCCGGAAACAAAACGTAACCCCTCTCCAATTGCATATCGTGCATAAAAGATTTAAGGCCTGACGTTTGACTTTTTGTAGGACTCGTAGTTAATTTAATCTCAATGGGAATTGTCTTTCCATTGACTTCAAGAATAAGATCCACTTCTGCACCGCCAGAGCTTCTCCAATAATACATGTTTGATCCAGGATATTTTATTTTCAACAATTGATCCACTTGTTGAATAACAAAAGTTTCAAAGCTCCCCCCCTTATAGGGACTCACATCCAACTGATTTATATTTTTGATGTTTAAGAAATAATGCAACAACCCTGTATCCCTAAAATACACTTTAGGGCTTTTAACATAACGTTTTCCTATATTTTTAAAATAAGGCATTAACCGTTTAATCAAATAAGTTTGTTCTAATATATCAATATATCGGTTAACGGTCGTTTGACTCACCGCCATGGAGCTCGCTATTTGAGAGGCATTCCACAACCCTCCATTAACATGCGCTAGCATTCCCCACAAAATTCTCATGCGGTTAGAATCGACAGTGATCCCTAGTGCATTTAAGTCTCGCTCAATAAATGTTTGAACATAACCTTCTCTCCACTCCCATTTGAGATTTTCAGATTTCATTAACCATACATCAGGAAAGCCTCCATAGACCCAAAGGTCATTAAAATCTTTTTCCTTTTTGAAAACTTCTAACAGGGAAAATG
Organism: uncultured Bifidobacteriales bacterium; assembly: GCA_964557725.1. Taxonomy (GTDB): domain Bacteria; phylum Fibrobacterota; class Fibrobacteria; order UBA11236; family JADFYW01; genus CAZLBO01. The sequence continues at coordinate 5,085 of CAZLBO010000051.1, forward strand.
GAGACATTTCAATAAAAGTGACTCGACCGGCTAATGATTCTGAAATATTTTTAATTAAAGTAGGGGAAGCAGAACCTAATAAAATATACTGTCCCTTTAAGTTTCGACTTTCATCCACTAATCCCCGAAGAATGGGAAATAATTCAGGAAGCCTTTGCGCCTCATCCAAAATGATTTGAGTCCCTAAATGTTCTAACCTATTTTCTGGATCCGTTTGAAAAGGAGTTAAATGAGAAGGCTTTTCTAAATCAAAATAAGAGTATTTTTTGGCAACTAATTGAACAAAAGTGGTCTTTCCACATTGCCTTGGGCCTAAAATTGCTAAAATTGGAAAGTTTTCAAGTTTTTCATTAAAGATCTGCGTATAAGCTCTTTTAATCATACCATGTAAATTATGTTTTTGACTGAGGATCTACAAGGTAAATTTTATTGGCTATTCAGGTAAAAGAGTGCCTTCTAAATCAAATTCCCATGCATTTTCAATTTTCACAGTCCGAAAAGTACCTATCACGGCCTCATTCCCTTTGATAAAAACTGTGTTATCGATTTCTGGGGCATCCCCTTCTGTACGACCGATGTAACTATATTCTGAATCCTCTTCCGCATAACTATCAATTATCACTTTTAACTCTTTACCTATTTGGCGTTGATTTAAATCATAAGAGATTTCTTGTTGGACAGCCATCAATTGACTCAAGCGTTCTTGAATCACAGATTCTTCAATGTTCTCTTTTTTTAATTCATCCCCTGCATATGTGCCTTCTTCCTCTGAGTAAGCAAAGCCCCCCAAACGTTCAAAAGGGTTTTCTTGAATAAATTTTAACAAATGTTGAAAGTCTGCTTCCGTCTCTCCTGGGTAACCAACTAATACGGTTGTGCGTAAAGTTAATTCGGGGTTCGTCGTTCTAATGCTCTTGACTATTTTTTCTAAAATCTCCCCTGTATACCCTCTCTTCATTGTTTTTAAAAGAGTAGAACTAGAGTGTTGAATAGGCATATCTAAATAGTTACAAATCCTGGGTTCTTTTGAGATATAATCCAATAACCCTGAGTCTAAATAAGCAGGGTACCCATACATCAATCTTATCCAAGGGATATCTGTTTGAGCCACCAGCTCTCTCAATAACAGTTCTAGGTTCTCTTCGCTCTTTTTTTCTCTCCCAAAAAAGGTGAGATCCTGAGCAATGAGCGAAATTTCAACAATTCCTTTTTTCTGAAGCTCCTTTGCTTCTTGAACAATATCAGCAATCCCACGGCTGTCTTGCTTTCCTCGCATACCTGGAATCGCACAAAATCCACACACACGATTACACCCTTCCGCAATTTTTAGATACGCGTGATGAGGTTTTTCTTCTAAGAAAATTCTCGATAAAGGCCCAACCTGACACTCATTTTTATCTTTTAATTCTAATACATGATCCTTCGCAATTTCACCAGACTTATATGTACCGTAGAAAAAATCGACTTCCGGAATTTCTTTTTTTAAATCTTCTTTGTAACGCTGACTCAAACAGCCTGAGACAATGATTTTCTGTCCTTCTGTTCTCTCGCTCACCGCTTCTAATATTTCATTAATAGATTCTTCTTTGGCTGGTCCAATAAAACCACAAGTATTGATGACGACAACATCTGCTTCTTTTTTATTCGTAGCCACATAACCCGAGCTAACAAAGTCTCCGAGGATATTTTCGCTATCGACCTGATTCTTAGAGCAACCTAAATTGAGAAGCCTAACTGATTTTTGTGATTTTTCTGATTCCATAAGAGGCTAAGATAGTCTCAAATGGTCTGTGCGTCTTGCACTAGAAACAATAACTAATTGTCCAGTTCCCAATCATCCCCGTCCATATCATCTCCCCAATCATCATCCGCAGGGGGGGCAGGCTTTTTAAAACTCTTCTTTTGAGTATTTAATTTCTTTTTACCTATCTGAGTCATTTTAGAGATTTTAGATTCTTTTTTTACTGTTTTAGGTTTAGGGGGGTCCATTACAATCCTTTTGGGGGGAGGGGGGCTTTTTCTTTTTGACACAGAAACAGCCTGATCATTTGACTTTAAATCAATCCAAAAGCTGTATTTCCGAGGAACCAAAATGCGATTCGCATAATTATTAGCCTCTTCAATAGAAGGAAAAAAGCCCACACGCACTCGATAATGTGTTCCGACCATATCGGGAACAGGGTTTTTTACCGCTGTTGCGTACGCCTGAATGCCATCTTTTACAAGGCGATTCACAACACCTAGTGCTTTTCTTTCCGCCGCAAAAATACCCACCTGAATCACATATCGGCCCGACTTATCTGTTTCTATATTTTGAGAACCTGCCATCACATCTACAGGCTCCTTTTCTCTTGTTTTTGAAGCTTTTGAAGCTTTTTTAGTACTTTTTTTCGACTTTTTCGATTTTGCTGTTGTTTCTATATCATCAATTTCTTCCTCAGGATCCTCCGCATATTCTTCATCTGCAAAGTCATCGTCCAACTCTACACTTTCTAAATCAGGCTCTTCTAGCAACGCTAATTCTTCTTTGGTTAGCTCATCTTGGCTAAAACTTTGCTTCTCCTTCTTTTCGCAAGCGAGCAGTAAAAAGAAGGCCAAGCCTGCCATTAGTATTTGTTTGATTAAAATTTTCAAAGGAATCCTCCCCGTTATAACTTTCTCTACTTGCATTATATCCCTTTTCTATACTGAAATTACAGTTTTTTGAGGGTGAATAAAAGAAATTGTTCTTTTTTCTGGTTTTCTTTTGTTTTCAGAGATAAAAATGCCTCTTGACATCTATCATACCCCTTGATAACTTTAAAAAACATTTAAAAAATTGAAGTGAGGTGAAAAACTGTGACTGGAGTAACAATCAAACCAGGCGAACCTTTTGAGAGAGCCTTAAAAAGATGGTCTAAATCTTGCGAAAAATCGGGAATTATTTCCGACGTAAAGAAAAACCAACGATACGAAAAGCCTTCTGACGAACGAAAACGTAAGAAAACAGCTGCTAGACGTAAATTAGTAAAAGAAGCGATGGAGCTTAATGCTAAACAACACTAACATGTGTTGAAAACCAAATAAAAAAAGAGGGTGACGACCAATCAGTTGCCCTCTTTCCCTTTTTCATCCTCTCACATTCAAAAGAGAATAACATGAGCCAATCCCTATTAGAAAGTCTTCTCAGCCAAATTAAAACCGCTCTTAAAGCGGGTGAAAAGGAAAAGTTACTTTGTCTTCGAGGCCTTCATTCCGAAGTTAAAAATATTGGAATCAACAAAAAAGTAGAGCTTACAGATGAAGTTGTAATTGATGTAGCGACTAAAGCGGTAAAACAACGCAAAGAATCGATCGAGCTTTTTAAGAAAGGGGCACGAGAGGACCTTGTCTCACAAAATGAACAAGAACTTGTTTGGCTAAGAAGTTTTTTGCCTAAGCAATTGAGCGAAAGCGAAGTCATGGCTATTGTAGATGATTGTCTTAAGGAGTCAGGGGTCACATCTCTTCAGGAAATGGGAAAGATCATGCCACTCATCATGCCAAGAGTCAAAGGCAAAGCCGATGGTAACCTAGTCAAAAAGTTAGTCAGTCAACGTCTCAATTCAAAATAAACCAGATATAATTTAGATTCACATGAATCTTGTTGAAACTTTATTAAAACAAGCGAATAACAAACAACGCCAAGCCATTACGTACCCACTCGAAAGCTCTACACCACTAATTGTATTAGCAGGAGCGGGTTCGGGCAAAACATCTGTTTTAACCAACCGCTTAGTCTATTTAGTTCTCCAAAAAACACAACCCTCTCACTTACTTGCTCTCACCTTTACTCAAGCTGCAGCGCAAGAAATGCAGACACGAGTGCTTACAAAACTTACACAATCCCACATTTCAACCACCCCTCCCCTTTGCTCTACATTTCACAGTTTAGCCTTGCGAATTATTTATGATCATGTTATGGATTCATACAATTGGGAGCGATTAAAATTTTCTTACAAACCTCAAGTAAAAAACGACTCTATCCAAAAAAAGGATTTGTCTTCCACATCCATCTCCTTTGATCAAATGTTACCTTTGGTTCTTCAATTATTTAAAGACAAACAATTAGCAAAATATTACGCCAATCAATTTAAATATATTTTAATTGATGAATTTCAGGACACCAACAAAGACCAAGTACAGTTTTTAGAAGCTTTAAAGACACATGGTTCTAGGCTGTTTATTGTCGGGGATGACGATCAAGCTATCTATGGTTTTAGGGGAGCCACCCCTGCCATCATGGAAGATTTCAGAGACAAACATTCAGCCCATGTTATCAAATTGGAGGTCAATTATCGTTCCACACCTCAAATCATTCAATACGCAAACACTCTTTTCAAAAACAAACCCGAATCCTTAAAAAAGGTGTTAATCTCTGCCAACCTCAATCAGCACTCTCTCTTTACTAGCGATTTTCCGGTGTTCTTTAAACGAAGCAAAACGAGTTTGCTTGAGGCTCAATGGATAGTCAAGCGGATTATTTATCTACTAAAAACCCACTCTCTTTCCCCTCAAGATATTTGCATTTTATACCGATTAAACTCCCAGGCAAAATACTACCAAAGCGCCTTTGAACACAGTAAACATCCCGCCTTTCAATCCATTCAAATGATGTCTATTCATAAATCAAAAGGGTTACAATTTCCCGTTGTATTTTTAGTGGGTTTAGAAGACCAAATCCTTCCCTATTATGAAAAAGGCACTCAATTACAGTTTAAGAGCCAAGAAGAAGAAAAAAGAATTTTCTATGTAGGCATTACCCGAGCCGAAAGTCTTTTGCATCTCTGTTACTCAAAGAAAAAAAGAATCAATGGAAAAACCAAGAGCTTCAAAACAAGCCCGTTTCTCAAAAGTTTTGGTTCTCCCATACAAAGGATTAAAATATATATTAATCACATCATCCCTTTTATGGAAGGATAAATCAAATCACTTTAAAACCAAATATTAAATTAATCGGAGCCTTTGTCGCTTGCCTTTTTCTCTGGTTATTTGCTGGTTATTTATTAAGTCTTCCCACCCCTCATAAAGAAACTTGGAAGTATGAGAAGTGGAATTTTACTCCTTCAGGTAAACTTCTTAAAAGAATTTCTTTAGGCCACCAAGAAGCTCTCGGTGGACTTTTATGGGTTAACTGTGCCCTTACCTATGGCATGTCCGTCGTGGAGAAAAAGGAATTTGAACATGTCGACAAACTTCTTCACACAATTGTCCAACTTAATCCGCGTATCAAATACTTGTACATTTTTGGAGGCATGATACTTTCTAACAAGCATTCAAACTTACCTAAGGCACTCGCCATTTTAGAAAAAGGAATCAAACAATACCCCGATGATTTTAAAATGAGAATATACGCTGCTCTTTCCCATTTATCCCTTGATTCAAATTACCTAGAAGCCGCCAAATTATTAAAGCCTATCATAAGGAATCCGAAAACACCGAGTTACATCAAAAACTTTATCCCCTCTTTATTAAGCAAAGGAGGAGACAAAAACGGAGCTCTTTTATTCTTAGTCCAAAACTATTTTGAATCCGAAAGCCCTTTAAACAAAGGTGTTTTATTTAAAAAAATTATTCATCTCTCATCTAGTCCTCTAAACCCAATGAAAATAGAAAAAGTAAAATCGACCCTTCTTTCCATGGAAAAAGACCCTAAAAGCACTTTTATTTACTTTGAAAAGCTCAAAAAACTACTAATTATTTAAAATTTGGATATTTATCACCAAACCATTAGCCGTTTAAAAATGAATAATATACAATAGCCAATGAGGGTTTTTTTGAATACATCAAGTATTTAAATTTACTGCTGACTTTCTCACACCAGCCCTCAGATAAGAACCTAACGGTTCACAGAATGTCAGATGAACAATAAACCTCCTGGGGGTCAAAATGAATAAATTAAAAAATCAAAAGGGTTTTACACTAGTAGAACTAATGGTGGTCATTGTCATTATCGGTATTTTAGCTGGGATGGCTATTCCAAAGGTCTTAGGAGCGACAAGTAAAGCCAAGTTAAGTGAATTCAAAGCTATATTAAAAGAAATCTATACCTTGCAAACAGCGTATCAAACAGAGCA
>CAZLBO010000052.1:0-11079 GCA_964557725.1 uncultured Bifidobacteriales bacterium
TTCCAATTTTACTCTCCCCTGAAACTCTATGATTGTCTCTATTTTAATTCCTTTGAGAAATGAAGAAAATAGCATTAAAGCATGCTTAAACTCTTTACTTGCTAATGACTTCTCTAAAAGCCAATATGAAGTCATTTTAATTGATGGCATGAGTCAGGACAAAACAATTGAAATAATTAACGACTTTAAATGGGAAGGGTTACCCTATAAAGTAATCAATAATCCCCATAAAATTGTTCCCACTGCATTAAACCTAGGGATCCAGCAAGCTGCAGGAGATTATATTATTCGAATAGACGCTCATACCTCATATGCGAAAGACTATATCACTCAATGTGTTAAAGAACTTGAAAAAACAGGTGCTGAAAATGTAGGAGGAGCAATGCGAGTAAGGTTTAAAAATAGTATTCAAAAAGCCATCGCCTTAGCCACCACCTCCAAATTTGGAATTGGCAATTCAGACTTTCATTTTAAAGAGAAATCTGGATTTGTCGACTCAGTTTACTTAGGCGCATTCCCTAAAAGAACTTTTAAACAATTCGGATTATTTGATGAAGAACTTATTCGTAATCAAGATGATGAATTTAATTACCGAATAAAGTTAAACGGAGGAAAAATATACTTATCAAATAAGATTAAATCATATTATTACCCAAGGAGCTCTCTCAATGCTTTATTCTCCCAATATTTCCAATACGGGTACTGGAAAGTTAGAGTAATTCAAAAGCTAAAAACAATCACCTCCCTTCGACATTTTATACCTGCAATATTTGTTACTAGCCTTTTCCTATTATTTATATTTGGAATAGGTTATCCCCCTTCAATCATTTTGTTTTATAGCCTATTAATTACATACGCATCATGTAATCTACTTATAAGTAAATCCCTTACTAAACATGAGAGTACAAAGACTAAAATAGTCTTGCCTTTCGTTTTTATTTGTTTACACTTTGGATATGGCATCGGGTTTCTGATTGGAATCATCTCATTTAACTATTCTAAAATTTATCAAAAAAAATAATACTTCAACTTTAACTTTATTTTTAAAGTTAACACATTCACCAAGTTCCCCAATAGCCATAAATTCTATAGCAACATCTTATTGATATATGAGACTATCTCTCCATATAGTGGTATAATCTAAAAATATTATGATGACACACTCTCTTTACCCTTTATCTAAGCGAACTTTTGACATCGCTTCATCTAGTATTGGCCTCCTATTATTTTCCCCCATTTTATTTTTTATTGGATTTGCCATTAAACTCTCATCAAGAGGTCCTGTTATTTTCCAACAACATCGAGTCGGAAAAAATGGAGTTAATTTTACTATTTTCAAATTTAGAACTATGAAGTTTTCCTCTCACCCAAGCCTCCCTGTTACCATTAAAAATGATAAGCGTATCACACTTGTAGGAAGGTTTTTAAGAGCGAGTAAGCTTGATGAGCTTCCTCAGCTTTTAAATGTACTCATTGGAAATATGTCTATGGTAGGCCCACGTCCAGAAATCCCTGAAATCATTTCATTCTATACACCTGAACAACATAAACTTTTAAGTGTAAAACCCGGAATCACTAGTCCAGCAACAATATACCACCGTGATGAAGAGGAAGTGATTGAATCACCTGAAAATGCCTTTGAATATCACACTCAAAAGCTTATGCCAAAAAAAGCAGCCTTTGATTTAGCATACATAGTTAAAGCCTCTTTTTGGTACGATATTAAAATTATACTGTTGACAATTGTTTCGGTCTTAACGAATCAAAGTGGATATATGCGAAAAAAGGCTCTTAAAAATCGAAGGCTTATCATTTTTCTCGCTCATGTTTTTATTTCTGCATTTGCATACTATATTTCTTTCCTTTTTCGATTTGATGCAGATATCCCCCCCCATGAATTTGTCAGATTTCAAAGAACCATCCCTCTTTTTCTCTTTGTTCAAATCGTTTTTCTTTCCTTATTCGGATTATCACATGGTTATTGGAAATATGTAGGGATTGATGAAGTTAAAAATATTGGCTCCGCAGTTCTTTTGTCAACTACAAGTTTATTTATTATTGAATCATTATTTCTAGATGTTTCTTATCCTACGGGGGTTATTTTAGTAGATGGTATCGTCTCCTTTATTTTATTTTCAGGAATACGATTTTCTACTCGATTTCTACGAGAAGCATACTACCCTTTATCCCCAGTATCCAAGGAGCACATTCTTTTACTCGGTGCAGGAGACAAGACAGAGTCTCTTATACGCGACATCCATCATGATCCTGATTTAGGCATCAATATTGTGGGTATTATTGATCTTGATCCCAATTTAAGAGGGCACAAGATACATGGAGTAAAGGTTCTCGGAACTTTAGATAGTCTTAAGGGCATCTTAAGAGAAGTAGAGGTTAACAACATTATCAATACATATTCAAATTTATCAAGAGAAGATACTCTTAAAATCTCAACAATAACTTCTAAATTTAATATTAAAATAAAATCCATTCCCTCTTTAACCGAGGTTATATCAGGAAAACTTAACTTAAACAAGTTTAGAGAATTACGCTACGAAGATTTACTTGGACGAGAGGAAGTTCACCTTAATTGGGACCTACTCGAAAAAATATACCATCAAAAAAGAATTTTAATCAGTGGAGCAGGAGGGTCTATCGGTTCAGAGCTTGTTCGACAAATATCAAGATTTAAGCCAAAAGACTTATACTTACTTGATAAAGATGAATCCTTGCTCTACGAGATTCAAATTGAAATGCAAGAGAGTATGCCCGAAATAAATATTCACACCCTGATTGGGGACATACGAGACAAAGCAAAACTTAATCTCTATTTTGAAAAGTATAAACCAGAAATCGTTTTACACTCAGCCGCCTATAAGCATGTACCACTCCTTGAGGAGCATCCACAAGAGGCTTATCAAAACAATGTACTTGGCACTAGAAATCTACTTCAAATTTCAGAGAAGTTCTATGTTAAACGCTTTGTAATGATATCAACAGATAAAGCCGTTAAGCCAACCAACGTCATGGGAGCAACTAAAGCCCTTTCTGAACGACTCATGTTTGATATTTTTGCGAAACACGCGAAAATGAAATGCATGGCCGTTCGATTTGGAAATGTCTTAGGAAGTCGGGGAAGTGTCATCCCCATTTTCAAGAGACAAATTGAAAATGGAGGGCCAATTCGCATTACACACGAGAATATTACTAGGTACTTTATGTCTATCCCCGAAGCCGCTCAATTAGTTTTGCAGGCTGGTGCAATGGGAAATGGACGGGAAATTTTTATCCTAAAAATGGGCGATCCCGTTAAAATAAAAGACCTTGCTTACCGAATGATTGAACATGCAGGCTATATCCCCAACATTGACATTAAGGTCGAATACACAGGATTACGCCATGGTGAAAAAATGTATGAAGAGTTACTTACCGATATTGAAAATAGTCAGGCAACCGAGCATGAAAAAATATATGTCATCAAATACAAAGACTCTCACCACCCCTTACAATTAAAGCTTATTGATGATTTCGAAAAAAACATTTGCACACGCACAAATAAAGAGGTGCGCACTTTTTTAGAAAAACAAGTTGCAGATTATAGTCCTAAAAATCCGATCAATTAATTTCACATTAATTTTCACATTCTCATGCCACCTTTAAGAATTGTCCACCTTATGACTTCTGTCAATTTAGGCGGAATTGCTTCCTTTGTACTTAATCTCATACATGAAAGTAAAAAATATAATATTGAAGTTCATATTATCTTAACTCTGACATCTGGCGATGTATATGAATTATTCTCTAAAGAAGGCGTTACATTTCACAAAGTCTACGAACGGTATAATTTTAAGCCTTTTTTATCCTATACACTTTGTAAGCTACTGAGGCATTCAGCTAAATTCACATACGGTTTAAGACTTTTTTTTAAACTAAGAACTATTTCCCCTGATTTAGTACATAGCCATCAGTTTGCCTCTCATTGGCTTAGCCAAATACTTATTTCTCGGATATTAAAAATTCCTTGGTTATTACATCTTCACTCTTCTGCAAACTATCAGGGAAAAAAAATATTTTCTAAGTGGGTTATTCCTAGGTTATTCAACCAACATATCGCAGTCAACCTTCCCTCTTCTGGAATTCATAAATCCTACATATCTTTTACATCTAAAATTAGTAAACGACTACTTCACCTACCCTATGGCATCCCCTTTCATCCCATTAATTTTGAAAAAATAAAGGAAACAAAAAAAAGGCTCAAATTAAATGACCAACTAATTATTGGATATGTAGGTAGACTTATCGATCAAAAAAGAATTCAGGATATTATTAACGCTACCCATACATTAAACTCTGAAAATTTAAACATTCATACTATCATAGTCGGTGATGGTCGACAACGAAAAAAATTTGAAAATTTAGTTCACTCCCTCCATTTAGAAAATCATATTACTTTTACGGGCTACCAACCCAATCCACATCACTGGATGTCCCTAATTGATATTTTCATCCTCCCCTCTCTCTACGAGGGCTTTCCCATTTCTATTATCGAAGCAAAGGCATATGGTGCAACAATTATTGGCTCGGATGTCTCTGGAACTCAAGATGCAATTCAGCACAATAAAAACGGTCTTTTGTTCCCTGTCAAGGACGTAGATAAATTGACAGACCATCTACGCGATCTAATTCAATACCCTGAAAAAAGGGATGAACTCAATCGTGTCGCATTACAAGACTTTAAAAATAACTACGAATTATCTCACTGCACAAAAAAATACATCCATGCTTATCGGAAGTTAATTACAGGATAGCTCTCTACTTTAAAGCAACAAATACATGTTGTTGCTCCCATGGCTTTATACCCAGAACATCCTTCTGGGTATTTTTTTTGTCAATTTTTAGAACCTCACACACCCCACTCTCTTCATGGCACAACACTTTACAACCACAAGATAAAGCCTCCAAAACAACTCTTCCAAAAGGTTCTGGCTCTCTTGTACTGTGAAATAAATAGTGGGATTTTTCAAGATAGGAATAAACATCATTTACTTGACCTATAATTTTAACATGCTTTTTTATTCCCAATTCTTCAATTAAGTTCATGAGGTTATTTTTATATTCTAAATAACTCTTCCCTTGATAAAGTACATCTCCAATTAACCAAAACTCAGCCTGATGACCTTGTGAGAGGATCTCTGCTGCGTACCTTAGAAATATATCTTGCCCTTTGTATGGAGCATAATAGGCAACATGGGAAATGATAATTTTTCCTTTATTTTTTATCACCTTTTTATTTTGCATTGCTATTTTGGGGTACTGTACTCTTGCACTGCCAAACGCCTTGCCCACTGCTTTGCTATTGGCAACCACTTCAACCTGATTTATTTTACTCATTATTGATATCACTTTTCTCAACCAAACGGGATGAATAAAGTCCCTTATATTATAAACAACCTTCCCCTTCCAAAAAGGAAGCAAGGGAAGCAAAAGACAATGACTTTTAATCCCTGATGACCAAATCATATCATACTCTTTTTTTATTCGGGCCAGCTCTCTCCAATATTTTATAAATGACCACAGGTAATAGGGGAAAAAGACCGCCCTAATCCAACTAAAGGCACTTCCCCGCTGATGAAAGCCATTCACTAATTCAGGCCACTTCAAAAAATAAACACAATATCCCATTTCCTCTATCTTAAGAGAAAGAGAGCCTTTATCTGGAAGTAAAAAGGCAATATTTTTATTGGTTCCAGACTCAATCTCAGTAAGTAAGGAGCTTTCTGCTCCTCCAACATAAGTTGCAGAACAATGAACAAGGTAAGAAGTCCCTTTTTTCATAATTGACTTTATTCAATTTCCCGTTGTTCATTTTTTAGTACTCCATTTTCCCATAAATTTTGTACCCTGTCATACCAAATTTTTTCTTCCGTATTCAATGCTGATAATTCTTTATCCATATACCTATCTTCGAGCCATTTATACTTCTCTCTTACTATATCAGTATTTGCATGCATCATATTAATTGACATTAAAAAATAAATTGAAAATATAATTTCAGCTTCTTTTGAATCTTTATGCTTAAATACATTTTCAAACTTATCCAAGGAACTTTTGTAATAGGATTCCTTATTTTTTTCTACTAAAGTACCCAATAAAAACTGATAATAACCTATTTGAGAATAAGCCCCCTTCTTTTCTCCTAATATAAGACCATTCATGCACTTATCTGCAAGCTTCAGAGAGTCAATCACTAAGGCTCTATCTCGATAGGGACTATTAAAGCGTTCATCATTTTCAACAACCTCACTAAGTAACTTTCTCCTAGATATAATTGTCCGTGATAAAATTCGTTTGGCATCTGTATGATAAGGAAAAGGAGAATCGGGCTTATCCGCAAAGTCCTCTTCTTTTGAAGAAGCAAAAAAACAATAGGGGCACACAGAGACTAACGTTTTTAATTGATCCCATTCTTCAAATCCGTTTAAGGGTTCATACGTTGGAAATAACCCCGTCGCCCAATTTTCTTTATAGGAATTTAAAACTGGTTTAAAAAAGTGAACATTTTCACTCCCACAAATAAAGCAACATTTTATTTTCTCTTCATATGGTTGATTACTTCTCGTTTCAACTTTTTCTTCCGCAACTACTTCCTCTTTTATTTGCGTCGCAAGAGCTTTCTCTTTAGAAGCATCTAACTCCTCAACAGAACACCAATGCTCAAACAAGTTCTTCATTGCAACACTATCGGTAGGTTTAGGCATAAAATAACTTAATCCCAACTTCAACGCCTCGGCCTCTATCCTTTGCCTATTTTGTGATGTGGCCATTAAGGACTTTACCTGTATTTTATTGTCTTGAACAAATTTTAATATCTCAAGCCCATCTAATTCAGGTAAATCCATATCTAAAATAACAACACGATACTCAGAATCACCTTTTAAATAGTCTAGGGCTAAAACTGTATTCTTTACAGTGGTAATATCATAATATGCTGACAATTGTTTTTCCCACATAGTTGCTTGAATTTTTGAACTATCAGCAATAAGGATTTTTGGTAATGTCATATAAACTTAAGAGTACTACAACTCCCTTTTTCTTTTATTCTATCATAATTCAAAAATGGACTCTAGCTAAAACAAGGCTTATTCTCTTCTATTATCATAAAATGCGTATATTCTGTACTAAATTGGCTCTGTTAAAAAAGCCACCTTTTTGTTATTTACTCGAGTTAAAATAAGTACGGCGCTCATCTCCCCCACAGGCTTTAATTCCTGTCTCAGCTTCTCTGGTACAATACTCACACCCCTCTTTTTAATTTCCAAAATTCCAATTTCTCTTTTCCTAATCACTTTTTTTAAAGCTTTAAGATTGAGTGGAATCTCCTCAATTACTCGGTAACCTTTGAGAAGTGGACTATCTATCACTTGATTTCCCGAAAGATAGGCTATTCGGGGGTCTAATTGCCATAAGTTATTCTCTTTTGCCAGCAGACCAAATAAATGAGAGCGAACCATGACCTTGATAGGTTCATAAATATAGCTTCCTGGACTTTCAACTCTGTCGTATAAGCCTTCAATTTCGAGTCTATCCATGCTGTAACTTTTACCCGTTACAACCTCTGTCCCCCTAACACAACCGCTCCTCCCCAACTCCCCTGTCCACACAATCAATTCGAGGCATTCATCTTTAATTCCCAGAAACTCAATCTCATGTTCTAATAAAGAATCAGGAAGCATCGTTCCTGGCCCCAACTTTAAGGCCACGTTTCCATAATGACTAATAATCTGTTCTATACATTCAAGACTTGGAGATAAATTAGAGGTTCCCCAGTTTTTTTCTCTTGCGCTCTCTTTTCTTCTCGCGGGATCTAGCAAAGCAATTTCTGCCCTAATATTACAAGTACCAACATCAGCTAATACACCATATGCCTCTTTCTTGAGTGCTTTAAGGTTATGCATATAATATTTCAACGTCGCTCTATCCCAATCGACTCCTATCACTTTTTGTTTAAGAAAAAAAGAATCGCCCCCTATCCCACAACAAAGATCAACGACGCTTTCGCCTTTACCCATCAGCCTTTTTGCTTTATATTTTGACAATGTCTCACGCGTTGATTGCTCCAACCCCAACTTAGTAAACAGAAAGTTTTCGCCTTGGCTAAATTTTTTCAAGGCCTTTTCTCTTAGCTTTAATTGTTCGACCAATGCTGTTCTTTCTTGAACCAAGTACCCTTTTAATAGGGAGTGTTTAGACAACTTTAAACTATCGCCTTCAACACCCCTCAATGCATTAAGCTCTTCGAGAACATTAGGCCTTAAAAGAAAATCTTCTTTATTAAAATCAAGCATTTTTTAACATAGATGGTTGGTGAATTTTAGATTTTCCTTCTTTTACGAACAAATAACTCAAGTAATTAAATTTATAATTACATACAAGAATCTCCAAAGCAAATTACCATGAATCAACTTGACTCCACCTTAGAGTTAAGTCTATCATTGAATAAAGTTATCACTCTTCAAAAGGAAGTTACAATGAATACACTCCGCATCCACTGCCCTCACTGCGGAGGAAACAGTCAACTTTATTTAGCCTCAAGGCCTTTAATTTTAGTGGTTAATTGTCCTGATTGCCAAGCGACACTACTTCACTCAGAAGATGAAACCTTTAAAGTGGACAGCTCAAAAATTGTGCACATGAACAGCCTCCAAATAAGAGAATATATACACAATCTTAAGGATCTTTCTCAAAGTGTCAAAACCTCAACAATATCTCCCCCACGTCTAAGATCTTTCAATAAGTCTGTTCCTAGGGCTTCTCATTCTGCTGGAGAGGCACTTCGCGAAGCTCATATTACACCAGATGATCTCATTAACCTTAAAATTGACCTCGAATCCTGTATGGATATTTCCGATTTTATCAAAAAACTCGATTCTTAGCTATTTTTAGCCTTTCTCATTTTTATTTAATAGTCAAAATATCTATTTTGATGTTAGATTTTAAAGGGAACGAGTAGTGATTAAATTATCCAAAAAATTAATTCTGGGCTCAAGCTCCCCTAGACGACACGACATTTTAACCATGCTTGGTATTCCCTTTACCCTTTTAAACCCTCAGGCGGACGAAACCTTTAATGCAGAGCTTTCTCTACTTGAACTTCGAAAAGTTCCCCAAAATTTAGCTTCCGAAAAAGCACTCTCATTAACGTCCTTGGAAAAGGATAAACTTATACTCAGCTTTGATACCATGGTTTTTTTTAATGGAAAAGCGATGGGAAAGCCAACCGACACAGAAAATGCCTTTGAAATGCTAAAAACCTTAAATGGAAACTCTCATGAAGTTATTACAGGAGCTGCTGTAGCCTACAAGGGGAAGCTTATCGATTCCATTTCAGAAACTACTCGTGTTTTTTTTGAAAAACATCCCCATTCCCTTTTAAAAACTTACGTTAATACAGGCGAGCCTTTGGATAAGGCAGGAAGCTACGGAATTCAAGGAAAAGGAGCCTTGTTAGTAAAAAAAATAGAAGGTTGTTTTTTTAATGTGATGGGATTACCCTTACAATCAACCATGAAAATGTTACACCCTTGGACAAAAAATAATGAGTAAACTTGAAGAAGAATCACACGATACACTAGGGGAATTATTAACATCCACCCGAAAAGCCGTAGGCATAAGTATCGAAGCCTTATGTGAAAAAACACATCTCCCTATTTTTGTAGTTCAATCTTTAGAATCTGGGGACTATTCTCCTTTACCAGCCACACCTTACGTCCGTGCCTTCTTAGTTACCTTATCAAAGGAACTCAATTTAGACTCTGCCAAACTCCAATCACTTTTCCAACCAAATCCCATTAAAAAACCTGAGGCACCCGTTTCATTTGTTCGTAAAGAAAAAGAAACGCTAAAAATTAAGCGTAACCTCCCCGTAAAATGGGCTATTACTTTAGTTGGGTCCGTTTTAATCCTTATTCTTTTTACTCTTTTCAGAAACTCAGACAAAGATACAGTGGTGAAGCAAGAAACAGCCTCACTACCCCATCAAAAAAAGGTTTCCCCTTCTCTACCAACTAAAGATACGACTGCAATATCACCCAAAAAGGATACGACTCAGGCAATCATTCCTTCAAAGAAAAAAGCACCCGCTTTTACTAAAAAAAAAACACCCGCTTTAAACAAAGCGAAACAAAAAAAGAAAAATAAAACCTCTGCTTTATTAAGCAAAAAAAAGGTCCTCGCCAGTCAAAACCTCAAAAAGAAAAATAAAACTGCTTTCTTAAAAAAAATACGAAATTCACGCAGCTCGCCGTCCAAAACCAGGATAAAATTTACTTGTAAAAAAGATAGTATATGGCTGTTAATCACTAAAAAGGGTAAGCGGAAACACAGAAAAACACTTTATAAAAACCAAAACTGGTTTATTAACCACTCTGATACCGTATGGGTCAAGTCAGGTGTTTTCGGTGGAATGGAAGTAACGGTTAATGGCAATATATTTAACCCTCAAAAACAAAATTACACCATTTTTGGTTCAAGCTTAGTAGAATAATATGTTTTTCTTTCTTCTCATACTCTTTTTAATCGGCATGCTTGCCATCATGATTTACGTCAACATCACGGTCAATGATTTTGAAAAAACTTATCATGAATTTATGGATTTATTGACAGAACGTTACTCTCAAGCCTATGTTTATCAACAACTAATTGAAAAAGAACCCAAAAATAAGGATTCACAAAAATGACTTCTCGTACGGCTACTATTATCCGAAAAACCCATGAGACTAATATTGAACTCACCCTAGATTTAGATAAATCCATTAAAGGAAGTATTAACACAGGATCTCCTTTTTTGGATCACATGCTCGATTTGTTTCGTAAACACGGCGGTTTTGGCCTGACTCTTCACTGTAAAGGGGATTCAGAAATTGACATGCACCACTCTGCCGAAGATATCGCTATCTGCTTAGGTGAGGCCATTTTACAATGTATTGGAGATAAATCTGGTTTGGAAAGGTACGGTTTTTACTACGTACCTATGGATGAAGCCTTGATAAGAGTGGTGTTAGACTTGAGTGGTCGAATTGC
>CAZLBO010000053.1:0-10905 GCA_964557725.1 uncultured Bifidobacteriales bacterium
CATCTAAGTTTTTAAATGCCCTTGTTATCTCATTTCTTGGTGTTCTTTGTGTTTTTTTAACAAATCCATGTAAAAGAACAATTTGCGTGTCGGACGATATAAAGTAAAAAACTCTTGATATATCACTCGAAAACTTAACCCTTAACTCCCAAAGTTCACCTTCAATATGTTTCACATAAGGTTCTTTTAAAGAAGTTCCTTTTTCAGCGAGTAACTCAATTTCCCAAAAAGCCTTTGCTTTATGTTTAACAGGTAAACTATCCAAAAAGTCGGCTACAACCTCTTTTCCTGATTTGGTTCTATAAAGAATTATTTCCCAGTTCATCTATTACTTATTATATCTTATATGATATAAAAAAGCAAGCTAATTTTAAACAAAGTGCTTTGAAAAGGAACAAGGAACTTCCCTACCCCACCTCCATATTTTTTAATTTACCTAGGTGAAAAAGTCCATTAAAAAGTACCTAACCCATTTGCAGAACAAAAACTACTCTGCACATACCTTAGATGCCTATGAAATGGAACTCAAAAAGCTCACATCCTTTCTTGGAGAAGCTTTTATGATCAACACACTCGAACCCTACCAAATCAAAAGCTTTCTCATGGCAGAACTCAAGCAAAAACCTGCCGTGGCTAGCCAAGCTCGGCTCATTGCCTGCTTAAAAAGCTTTGGAAAATACATCCATCAGCATTTAGGGCACAATTCCATTCCCTTTGAAGAACTCTTATTCCCCAAATCAGAAAGTAAACTTGTTTCCGTAGCCTCTGAAAAGATAATCAATAAAGCCTTTAGCCAAACAGAAGAAAGCTTTGTACAGATGCGAACCCAATTATGTTTAGAAATATTTTATGGCTCGGGTTTACGTGTGAGTGAACTCGCTCAACTTAAATGGCGGGATCTTTCCGAAGGTTTTAACACCGCACAAATACTGGGAAAGGGAAACAAATACCGCATTGTCCCCCTCACCAAAAAAGCCCGTGAAAAATTAAGCCTCTACCAAAGCTATTGCCACCAGAATTTTGAAGAATGCCTCCATGTAATAGTTTCGGGAAAAGGAAAACACCTGAGTATTAGAGCCATTCAACTCAACATTAATAAATCTCTACGAGAAGCAGGAAAGGAAGGCAAAGCCTCCCCTCATACCCTAAGACATTCCTTTGCAACACACTTACTAGACAATGGCGCAGATTTATTAGCGATAAAAGAACTATTAGGACACAGTTCCCTTTCAACTACACAAAAATACACTCATGTTTCTGTACAACGATTAAAAGAAGTCTATAAAAAATCTCACCGACGTGCTTAGGGTGCCCTAAGACATTTTTACCCTTTAATCACAGCCTCTAACGCCAAGAGAAACCTTATATTTTGTTCCTCTGTACCAATTGTCACACGAGAATAATAGGGCATTCCAAAACTTTGAAGAGGGCGGATAATCACCCCTTTTTTTAATAATAAAGCTCCAAGTTCTTTTCCCTTCATCCCCGTTTTAAAGCAGATAAAATTACCCTCTGTAGGGAGCCATTCCACTCCTAAGCTCTGAAAACCCATTTCAATTTGTTTTTTGCCTTTTTGTACAAGCATTAAACTCTTTTTTACAAAATCATTATCCTGCAAAGCCACAGTCGCTCCTACTTGGGCAATGTGATTTACATTAAAAGGATTAAAATTCTGTACCCGCTTCATTCCTTCAATCATTGGCTCCGATCCTATTGCATAACCAACTCGCAAGCCTGCCAATGCATATAGTTTACTAAAGGTTCGACAAATCAAAAGATTTCCAAACTCTTTGAGCAATGGTATAGACTGAGGAAAATCATCGGCAGTAGCAAACTCTGCATAAGCCTCGTCCAATACCACTAAGCAAGTAGGGGGAATTTTTTTAAGAAACTCATAAAGTTCCTTGTGTGAAAAATAAGTTCCTGTCGGGTTATTGGGGTTACATAAAAAGATGATTTTAGTTTCAATCGACGCTTTTTTTGCAAAAGCTTGTAAATCATATTGATGTTGTTTAAGGCTCACCCGTTCCACTTCTCCCTCAAAAATCTCTGTGATTCTTTCGTATTGAGAAAAAGTTTTTTCGGCCACCAACACTTTATCACCTTTATGGAGAACCGCAGCAATAATTAATAAAAGAATTTCATCGGATCCATTTCCCGGAATAATACAAGAACTCTCTACCCCGTAATGTTGGCTTAAGCCTTCTACTAACTTTCTTGAGGAGCCATCGGGGTAAATCGAGGAATTGACCAAAGCCTTTGTCATGGCCTCTAATGCTTTAGGGCTAACCCCTATGGGGTTTTCATTTGAGCCCAGTTTAACAACATCCTTTAATTGATATTGTTCTTTGACCTCTTCAATGCTCTTACCTGCCTGATAAGGCTTGAGTTTCTTTATATTTTCTTTGATAAAATTCATCTTATACTCAAGTTACCCATTTAATCTCATGGTGTAAACGAATCTTTAAGTGGATCATTAAACGAACTCTTGAGTAAGTCCTTAATATTCTCTACCGACTTCATAATCATATCCACTGATTCAGACTTCCCTGATTCTAACTCTTGTAAGCTAACATAACTTACAATCCCACCTAAATAATTATTCATCTTATGTATAAAGTCTTTTTTTGAGGCTCGCTGTTCTAACGAAGGAGCTTTACCTGCCTTTTCAGTGGTAAAAACTATTTCTGATTGCCCCTGATTATCTAGGGAAGGCTTTATCTCTACACAAAGTGAGTTTAAGCAATAAGCAGAAAATAGCCCCGCAAAATACCTCTGGGCCCAAACGATTTTAAGGGAAGGATCACAAGAAATCCCAAGCCTTAAAGAATCAAAAGGTATCTTTAAACTCGCCTTTTTATCTATGCTAAACCCAAAGTGCTTGGTGTATTGCTTAATAATATCTAAAAACTCGTGGGAGAGTAGCCCCCACCCTTTAAGCCTTGTCCCCTCAAATGAACCCAGTGACGTCAAAATAACTTCTATTGACTCTTTCACTCTTTCTGGCTGACTATCCAGCCGCTCTGGTTCATTTTCAAGGAGAACCATTTTTGACAAAAAATGACCGAGCAATTTATCTGTATTTTCTTCTATTTTCATAATTCAATGCTACTCATTTTTTTTACGTTTGCGTCTAAAATAATTTATTAAGGCCTGTGAAAGAAATAGCAATCAAAGAAATATTCTACTCCATTCAAGGAGAAGGTTTTTATGCAGGTACCCCTTCTGTATTTATTCGTACCGCAGGCTGTAACTTAACCTGTGATTTTTGTGACACGGACTTCTCATTAAAACAAAAAATGAGCCCTTCCCTGCTTTTAGAAGCCATTAAGGACTTTCCCAGTCGTCAAATTGTTATCACAGGGGGAGAACCCACCCTCCAAGCCGAAGCACTGACTCCTTTTATTCAAATCGCTCATAAACAAGGCTACTATATCACTCTGGAAACAAATGGCACATCTATAGATACCATGGGAGTAGATTGGGTTACCGTGAGTCCCAAAACATTGCAAGGTGGTCAATGGTTGTTAAAAAAAGGGGACGAACTCAAACTCGTTTTTGAAGGACAAAATTTATCGGAGTACAAAAGTCTTCCCTTTAAATACTTCTTTCTTCAACCCAAAGAAGTCAATACTTTACCTTTTGGAAAAGGCGTAAGAGATAAAGCTAAAACCCATATAGAATGGAATAAAACCATTGAGGCTGTTAAAGCAAACCCCCATTGGAAGTTATCTTTTCAAATCCATAAGGAACTACAAATTCGTTGAATAAATGATCAAAAAAAAAGTGAATCATGAAGAATAATCAAAGTTGCATCGTTGTTTTTTCTGGTGGACAAGACTCCACCGTTTGCCTTTATTGGGCGCTTCAAAAGTTTGAAAGCGTGGAAGCTGTTTTTTTTGATTATGGCCAACGTCATTTAATTGAACGAGAGTCTGCGCTTAAAATAGCCGAGTTAAAAAATATCCCTCTTAAAATATTTAATCTTCAATTTTTCAAAGAAATGGGAGGCAACTCTTTGATTGATAAAGAAGCACCCATTACTCAAAAAGCAGGGGAACTCCCCAACACCTTTGTCCCAGGGCGAAACCTACTTTTTTTAACACAAGCCGCTAGCTATGCTTATACTAAAGACATTCACCACCTTGTAACAGGGGTTTGTGAAACAGACTATAGTGGCTACCCCGATTGCAGAGAAGCCACCATACAAAGCTTAGCTCAAACACTTTCATTGGGTCTTGACACCCAGATGACTCTTCATACCCCTTTGATGCACTTAAACAAAAAAGAGACAGTGCAGTTAGGCATTAAACTCAAAGCATCCGAAGCCCTTGCTTTTTCTCATACTTGCTATGAAGGGAGCTTTCCCCCTTGCGGTGCTTGCCCCTCTTGTCTTTTAAGAGCAAAAGGGTACAAACAGGCAAATGAATGCGATCCCTTAATTGAACGAGCAAAATTGACTAAAAAATGAGGATTCATCTTACAAACACTCAAAATAATGCTAAAATGAGTACAAGAAAAACTTAACACTAAGTACTGGAAATAATATTGGAAAAATTTGACCTCTGTATACTCGGTTGCGGACCGGGTGGATTTGCAGCCGCTATGCGTGGCCTTGATTTTGGTAAACATGTCTGTATTATAGAAAAAGGCAATATCGGTGGAGCAGGCATTATTGGAGGAGCGATGACCTCCAAAACCATGTGGGAACTCGCCAAAGACTTTTCTGTTGCTTCTCGTGTGGACAGAGGCTACCGCGCCTCTAACATTACTGTAGACTATGAGAAATTACTCGATACAGTCATAAGAGCAGCCAAAGAGAAACAATACCAAATCCTCTCCCAAATTGAATCTTATAGTAAAGATAAATGGGCTGATGGTTCATTGACCCTAATAGAAGGCAAGGGCACCTTTAAAAATAAAAACTTGCTAGAAGTCCAAACCCCAGAAGAAGTACGTCAGATAGAGGCCAAGCACTTTATTATTGCTACAGGATCTCGTCCAAGACCTTTTCCTAATATCCCTTTTGATGAAAAACGCATTATTAGTTCCAACGGCATCTTAAACCTCAAAGACTTCCCTAAACGCATGATGATTATCGGAGCGGGAATCATCGGTTGTGAATTTGCCACTATTTTCAGCAATTTCAAACAAACGGAAGTCTATTTACTCGATCATCAATCTCGTATTATCCCTTTTGAAGATGAGGATTTAAGCGACCTTATCAGCAATAACCTCAAGGATAATGGAGTTACGATTATCCATAATGCCGTTTTAACGGATATTGTTAAAAAATCGGACTGCCTTCAAGTTAAAGTCGACTACAAAGATGGGCATAGTAAAATTATAGAAGTCGATATCGCTTTTATCTCTATTGGCCGAATCCCTAATACTGATAATATTGGTTTAGAGAATATCGGGATAAAAACGGGTGAAAGAGGACATATTCCTGTCGATGGGCATATGAAGGCTACCGACAATATTTACGCAATTGGAGACATTACCGGCAATTCTGCCCTTGTAAACGTCGCCGAAATGGAAGGGCGCTATGCGGTTAAATCAATTGTTAAGCATATAAATTACCCCTTAAAATACGATAATATGTCCACTATCATGTTTTTTCGCCCAGAAGTTGCAGCCGTAGGACTCAATGAGAAGATGTGTCGAGCCAAGCAGATTCCCCATCGGGTAGCCTTTCTCTCACTCGACCTAAACAACCGTGCTATTGCCATGCGAGCCACTAGTGGCTTTGTTAAAGTCATTGTTTCTACAGATGAGTCCCCTAAGATATTAGGCCTCAGAGCTGCCGGCCCTAGGGCTTCTGACCTGATTATTTCCATTGCTATTGCCATGGATCACGACAGAAGTTTAGTAGATGTGATGAGAACCACTCAACCTCACCCTGCTATTTCTGAGGCAATTCAATCTTGTTTGCGATTATTAATGGGAAAATCCATCTTTAAACCCCGTGTTTTCCCCGAATCTATGAAGATAACGGCTTGGTCACCCCTTGATCCAAATTAATTCTTCAATCATTACACTTTTATCCTTTGACCTATTGAAAATTCTTTCTACATTTTTTCAGACCATTTAAAAATCTAGTGCGATTGATTTATAAATGGTTCTTATTTTTAAATCGCAGAAAATTGAGGAAATCGAATGAGTATTTATGTAGGAAACTTGTCTTACGACATTTCACAAGATGAGTTGAGTGATATCTTTTCTGAGTTTGGAGAAGTATCATCAGTTAAATTAATTAATGACCGTGACACAGGACGACCTAAAGGGTTTGGCTTTGTTGAAATGGTTAATGAAGCAGAAGCTGAAAATGCTATCCAAGCTTTAAACGAGAAAGACATCAAAGGACGCCAAATGAAAGTAAACATGGCACGTCCTCGCGAAGATAAGCCTCGAAATTTTAGATAATAATGTTTGATGGGCTCTCAAAGGCCCTTCCTCATTAGTTAAATGGAGACCTGTCCGATTGAAAGATTAGAGAGGTAACCATTAAACATTTATTCGTGCCTATTTTATTAGCAATTCTATAAAGAGAAGGTGCCTTTTCATTTTAATGGGTTACTGCTTTATACTTTACACCCTTCTTTTTTCAAATTTGATAACTTCGATGTTTTCACCGTTTGATTGAAGAGCTTTATCCGATAGTTATCTATGAACTTCCAAACAAGTAAGGTTATTTTTTGGTATATCCTTTCTTCTTTCGGTTTTTTCTTTGGACTTTCAGCGATTCAGTTCCATTCTATTCTATTTGAGAGCAAGCACTTTGTAGGCATGCCCTTTAGTCTTTTAATGGTCACAGGCTCTTTTGCAGGAATCCTCTCGCCCTTAGTCATGGCGTTTGCCCTCAAATATTTCAAAAAATCCATCCATATCTTGTGGCTACTCACTGCTATTGCAGGTCTTTCACTCCCACTCATGCCTCACCTCTCGTCCTTTCCTCTCTTATTAGGGGTTTACTTTCTCCATACCTTTTCTGTTTGGAGTATCTTTCCCCTACAAATGTCCTGTGGCCTAGACATCTGCCGCACACAAAAGCCTTCTTTATTTTTTATTCTCCGTTCCTTTGGCACCATGGGCTTTTTATCAGGCTGCCTTTTTTCATACTTCCTCGTTCACTCTAAAAATATAGAATGGCTCTATAATTACTTTGCCCTAGGTTTTCTTCTTTCCTTTCTCGGTTTATTTTTTCTCAACGCTTCAACCACCCAAACCGACTCTCAATTATTTGCAATCTCGTCTAAAAATAAATTCTATTCCAAAAAAAACATGCTTCGGCTTTTAGTCTTTATTAAAGACCCCCTTTTTCTCCGCCTTCTCATTGCCATTTTCTTTTTATCCTGGGCTAACAGTATGGCCATTGGAGTGAAAGGCAACTACTTGATCAATATTTTTCATCTGGATGAATCCCAAGTCAGCTTTGCTTGGATTCTCTGTGCAGGCTTTGAAATCCCTATTATGTACTTTTGTATTTTTTTGATTAAAAGATACGGACTCGCCACGGTGCTTATCTTTAGTGCCTTAGCGACTATGGTTCGCTTGGGTCTGATGGCTGTGACTCCCTCTCTTCCCTTTTTCTATGCGGGGTTATTATTACACGGATTTTATTATGCAGGAGTGGTGACAGGAATAGGCATGTGTATCGATCGCTCATACAAACGATACCGAACCCTTTTTCAAATTATAGCCACCCTTATTTATGCGGGTATCCCTAACTCTATTGGTAATTTTATGACAGGAATTATTTGGGAAAATTTTAACTTAAAAACGGTGTACTATGCGTCCTTCGGATTAGCGATAGTCTCACTGTTGTTGTTCTATCCCTTAATCCCTAGGCTGAGAAAAAGGTTTAGTTAGACGGGGCAAAGGGTAAACTGGATAGTTTGCTGGTCATACACTACTCCCCAATATCCTCACTCCACTTCTCGCTCAACGTCTCAGCTTGTTTTATTACCAAATCGGTAGCACTGTCTTGATCTGCTGGTGGGTACTTATATTTCTTAAGCAACCGGCGCACAATTCGGCGCATATGGGCCCTTACACTTTCTCGTTTTTGCCAATCGACTTTTGCGCTGCTTCTTAATTTTTGAGTGAGTTCAATGGCTATGGTTTTAAGAACCTCTTCCTTCATTTCTTTTAACACTTGGGGTTTAGCTGCCAAAGCTCTATAAAAGGCGACTTCATCGGGGTTAAGCCCAAGGCTTTCTGCCATACTTTCATCAGCTGCCATGTCACTAGCCATGTCTAGCAGTTCTTTAATAACAGCCTGTGTTTCGAGGGCTCTGTTGTGGTATTTTTGGATGGTTTCTAATAATCGATCGGAATACTTTTTCTCTTGAACGACATCCGTTTTGAATTTTGCTTTGATTTGGTCATTCAATAGCTTTTTTAATAATTCGAAGGCGAGATTTTTGTTTTGAGTGGCTAGTATATCCCCTCTAAAAGACTCATCGAGAATACTTATATCAGGCTTTTTTACACCAGCCAAGGCAAAAATATCATCAATACCAGCAGTGGTAACCGCATTATCTAAAATTTCTTTTAGAGCAGATTGTTTATCTGATTTTCTACCTGATTTAGTGGTGAGAGTAAACTTTTTAATGGCGTTACGAATAGCAGAAAAGAAGGCAATTTCCTTTTTCATGGTTTTTACTTTATACATCGTACCACACAAACTATGGGCGGATACCAAGGGTGCCATGGCATTAAAGAATCTCTTTTTGCCGTCTTTCAAGGATAGAATATGATTGGCAGCACTACCTAACAATTTGATTCCCGTCGTTTCAAAGCCTGAATAATCAAAACCGTGTAACATGTCTCGAACCATCTCTATTAGTTCTAATAGTTTGTCATAGGCCTCTTCGCTATTATGTGTGGGCTTACCCTTGCCTTCAGCACTGGTATAAGTTTTAAGAGCCGCTTTTAATTCTGGCCCTATTCCAATATAATCCACCACTAACCCGCCATCTTTGCCACTGAATACTCTATTGACACGAGCGATGGCCTGCATCAAGTTGTGGCCCTTCATGGGTTTGTCTATATACATCGTATGTATACATGGTGCATCAAATCCAGTTAACCACATGTCTCTGACAATAATAAGTTTTAAGGGGTCTTTTTTATCTTTAATGCGTTTTTCTAAAATCTTTTTCTGTTTTTTATTGTAGACGTGTTGTTGTAGCCCTGGTTTATCTGTGGCACTGCCTGTCATTATAATGCGAATAGCACCGTCTTGTAAATCGTAGTAACCTGTTCCACTGCCTTCATTTTTTACAATTGTTCCCGCCCATTCAGGTTTTACCTTGATAATGGCATTAAACATGTCCACACAGATTTCTCTGCTCATGCACACAATCATGCCTTTACCCTCGACAGAATCAGTTCTGGTTATAAAATGTTCGACAATATCCTTACCAATTTCATTTATTCTGTCTTTAGTCCCCACTAACTTTTCTAGGGCTGTCCATTTACTCTTAGCTTTTTCTTGATCATCGTACTCATCGTCTTCAATTACTTCATCTACTTGATCATTGAGCTTCTCTATGTTTTTTGTATTTATATCTAACTTGGCTAAGCGAGATTCATAATAGATGGGTACCGTGGCACCATCATCCACTGCATCTTTGATATCATAAACACTAACATAGTCACCAAATACAGACCGGGTATCTGCTTCAAGTTGGGATATGGGGGTTCCTGTAAACCCGATAAAAGAAGCATCGGGTATGGCATCACGCATGTGTTGAGCATAACCTGTTTTAAACTGCCCCGATTTCTCATCAAAAACTTCTTTAAATCCGTATTGACTCCGATGAGCTTCATCACTGATAACCACAATATTGGAACGCCTGGTTAATTCGGGATGATTGAGTTCATCCCCCATTAAGGAAAACTTTTGGATGGTAGTAAATATTATCCCACCTGATGTTCGGTTATTCAGTAACTGCCTAAGATCATCACGACTTTCTGCTTGTACGGGAATTTGCTTGAGCATTTCTTTTGCGTTTAAAAATGTTTCGTATAGTTGTCCGTCTAAATCATTTCTGTCGGTAACTATGAGTAAGGTTGGGTTATTCATTTCTGGCTGTTGCAATAATTTACTTGCGTAACAAGTCATGGAAATACTTTTACCCGACCCTTGGGTATGCCAAACCACACCTGCTTTTCGAAAACCAATTTTTTCTTCATCTTTAAAGGTAGGGTTAATTCGTTCAATTTCATCCTTGCTATTAGCAGTTGCAATAAGGGTAGCACGTACGGCTTCTCTTACTGCATGAAACTGATGGTAAGCGGCTATCTTTTTGATGGTTTGTCCGTCGCTTTCTTCAAATAACACGAAGTAGCGGATGTAGTCTAACAGGAGTTCTTTATTAAAAAACCCTCGAATAACTGTTTCTATTTGAAACTCTAATTTAGGCTTATCTTTTTCATTTTTAATGGTACGCCAAGGCAGGTATCGCTCTTCATTAGCAGTGAGAGAACCTATACGAGCATGGAAGCCATCGCTGATGATATTGGCTTCATTAAACACAAACAAGTCGCATATTTCATCTTTATAGGTTTGAATTTGATCGTAGGCATGCCAGATGTCAGTGTCTTCGCCACCTGCGGGGTTTTTGAGTTCTATCACGGCAATGGGAAGGCCATTTATAAAGGCGATGATATCAGGTCGGCGGTTTTGCTTGCTTCCTTTAACGGTGAATTGATTTACAATGAGAAATTCATTTTTTTCGGTATTATCAAAATCGATGAAATTCACATAATCGTCTATTTGGTTGCCTTCGCTATCTTTGTAGTCTACATGCATTCCGTCTATTAGGTATCGGTGAAATATTTTATTGTTTTTAACTAAGACGGGGGTTTCTGTTTTTTGGATTCTATGGGCGGCTT
>CAZLBO010000054.1:0-10682 GCA_964557725.1 uncultured Bifidobacteriales bacterium
TCCTCGGTAAAGAATACACCACTACCAAAAAAGGCCTTCGTCAAACGGCCCATCAATTTTCAGACGAGTTAATTTACTCCTTATTTGGAGAAAAAGGCATTTTCCAAACCAAAATCCTATTTACTTCTAAACAATCGGGAACAAAAGAAGTCTATCAAATGGATTACGATGGAGCAAACTCCCAACGTCTCACAAAAAATGGTTCGACCAACCTCTTTCCCTGTTGGCTTAAAGACAACACTTCCATTGTCTACACCAGCTACAAAGGGGGAGCCCCTCAACTTTACATCAAGAATATTCCTGTAGGAAAAGAACGTTTATTTACCCGTTCTAAGTTTATGAACACGGGCTCAGATTACAATCCTATTGATGGAGAAATTGTCTACACCTCTTCTGTTAACGGAAACACCGAGGTTTTCCGAGTCTCTGAGAATGGCAAAAATAAAGCGAGGCTCACTTTTTCTCGTGCCTTAGAAACCTCTCCTAGTTGGTCTCCTAATGGGTATGAAATTGTTTTTACTTCCAATAGAAGCGGTGCCCCCATGATTTACATTATGGATAGGGATGGGGCGAATATGCGGCGATTAACTTATGACGGAGGCTATAACACTTCTCCTAGTTGGTCACCCAATGGAGATAAAATTGTTTTTTGTAGTATGTCCCCAGGGGGCAACATGGATATTTATACTATTTCAGTAAACGGAAAGAATCTGACTCGCTTAACTTCAGGGCAAGGAAGCAATGAAAGCCCTAGTTGGAGCCCCGATGGAAGAGCAATTGTTTTTTCTTCTACGCGATTAGGTCGCCCAGAACTCTATTATATGTGGGCAAATGGCTCCCATCAAAAGCGTATTACCAACTTTGGTAAAAATTCTTCGCCAAAATGGTCATATTTTTAATAGATTTTTGATTTAATATATTTTAGTTTTATTTTCAGTTATATTCCATCCTACAGGAAAGGGGAAATTTTATGAGTAAATGGTTATTATTTTTGTTGGCATTAGGGGTTTTTATGATGAGTTGTTCTAAACCACCTCCCCCTCCGCCACCACCAGAACCGGAACCAATTGTTGAACCAGAACCAGAGCCAGAACCCCAAGGGCCTTCTGAAGCTGAGTTATTAGCTCAACGGATCCAAGCTTTATTAAATCAGATTTTAGGAAACAAAGTTTACTTTGAATACAATGAATTTGATTTAACCGAAGAAGCCAAAACTATTTTGGCTGAAGTGGGTGGATTGATGCAAAATCCTGAAGCAGGAACAATTACAGTTAAAGTGGAAGGTCACACAGACTTCAAAGGAACAGAAGAGTACAATTTAGCTTTAGGCGAAAAAAGAGCGCGTAAAGTCATGCAGTACTTAGAAAGTTATGGAGTAGGCTCTGACAGACTCACTATCATTAGTTATGGGGAAGAACAACCTCAAGTAGAAGGGGAAGATGATGACTCTCGTCAACAAAATAGACGAGCTCAATTTCAAGCCACCTCTGATAACTAAAATCAAATTTTTAGAATCAAAAGAGAGGCACATCATATTTGAATGTGCCTTTTCTGTATCATAAAATAAAGAAATAAGGAATAAAGTGAAACACAGTATAAAATTGCTCTTAGCAGTCGCCATCTTTTCTCTCCTCAATTGCTCTCGAATGCAACGGGTAGAAAACGACACTTCTCAAACAAAAAAAGACGTCAAACAAATTGAAAAAGAAGTTCAAGCAGTTCTCAAGGCTGTCGAAGATTTAAACATGAATACAGGTGGCGCCACCAGTAAAATGAAGGCCGACTTGACCATGATGTTAAAAAGCCTCGACACTCAGCTTGAAAAGTTAAAGGCTGAACTCGATGAATCTCAATATAGATTTAAACAACTGGAAGAAAAAATTGATGTTCTTTCTAATCAACGGTTATTAACCACAACCAGTAATGCCGACTCAACGGACTCTACCGGCACAGTAAGCAACAAAATGGTTGCAGGGCTAGATATTGAAAAGATGTACAATACGGCAAGAGATGATTACTTAAACGGCAAATACAAATTGGCTTTTAAAGGCTTTAAATCTGTTTATGAAGCCAAAGAAACCCATCGCTTTAGAGACAACGCTTTATATTGGATGGGAGAATGTTTCTACAAAAAGAAAGACTGGAATAACGCCCTTAAATATTACTCTCTATGTATTAAAGAGTTCCCCAAAGGAAACAAAGCCTGTTCAGCCTACTTTAAGCTTGGCCTTGTGCATCAAGAACTAAAAGACAAAAAAAGCCGAACAAAGGCTTGGGATGCTCTTTTAAAACAATGCCCCACAGAAAACCAAACTTTACGAGTTAAAGAGATACTTAAAAATGAAGCAGAAGCTGCGGAGTAATTCTACAGCTTCACAACCTTAAGGCTTTTTTTGATAACCAATAAAAGCCAAGATGGAAATAGAAAAGTCTAACATAGCCGTTCCTAGCAAAGCAATAATCGTTTGCCATTCAAAGTATTTTTCTGTGTAAATATACAGGCCAATATTGGCGATGGCAAAAAGTAACCAAGCGGTTCCACTCACCCCTTTGGCAGATCCACGTTTGTAAATAGAAAGCAACTGAAGAGAAGTCGCTACGGGAAAAACGATTGTGGGAATCCAACCCGCTATATTAATGATTGATTCATTCATGAGTTGATGGTTCCTTAAATTTTACCCTCCCTACATTAGAATATTAAGAGTTGCCGAACAACAATAACACACCTCTTCCCCCCGCTCTATTTCCTTTATAGACAAGATATGAGAAAAATAGGAATCCCATTCAATAAAAAACCACACACGGAGCTTTTGGCTATGCTATACTCTCACATGGGGATATTTATATAAGGATTTAAATTTTAAAAAGAATCAAATTGGCAAAACAGGTGTCACTATGGCAAACATTTTAGGTGTTCAGTCACAAAACTGCCCAATTGGCAAATTTTCACTCTTTGGCACTTTAATTGCAATAGGTTCAGCATTTAAATAGAAGGTCATTTTAAGCAGAATAGAATGTTAATTAATTTAAGTTTATTTCTCTTTCCCTTAACGGCAGGTTTACTGAGTTCATTCACTCACTGCATAGGGATGTGTGGCCCGCTTCAACTGGGAATCCAACTCCACACCCTCTCTCCAAAAGGGGTTTTTCTCTTTCATGCAGGCCGTTGGACTACTTATGTTACCTTAGGGTTGCTTGGAGGTTGGTTAGGACAGACCATTCACTGGAGTGCTACGACCTTCCACTATACTTGGATTTACCTTCTCTTGGCCGCTCTCTATTTTTCCCTTTCTCTCAACATGGCCTTTAAAGCTTACTTTAACCCTGAAAAATGGTTGCTCCCTCTTTTAGCTCCCCTTAAAAAAATTATCTCATCTAAAAAAATTAAGGGAAACACTTCTCACTACCTCAGTGGGGTTTTTGCAGGTCTGCTCCCTTGCCCCACCACCTTTGCCGTACTCGTTTGGACTCTCTCTCTTCCTTCTTTTTATTTAGGGGGCCTCGGAATGCTCTTCTTAGGATTTGGCACTCTCCCCATGTTTATCACACTTTTAGCTTCAAGCCGATTAAAAAACCTGTGGAACCATCGCTGGTCTACCGTCGTTTTTAGTCTTTTATTTTTGAGCCTTGGGGTCTGGAATTTTCAAAAATTCATTTCTCCTGAGGTCTACCAATGTCACACACACTCACCTTTATCTTACGGAGAATAAATGGAATCCAATCGAATTAAACTGGAGATGT
Organism: uncultured Bifidobacteriales bacterium; assembly: GCA_964557725.1. Classification (GTDB taxonomy): domain Bacteria; phylum Fibrobacterota; class Fibrobacteria; order UBA11236; family JADFYW01; genus CAZLBO01. The sequence continues at coordinate 3,742 of CAZLBO010000054.1, forward strand.
TTGTACTAGCAATGTTAGTTGTTATGGGCACCATGATAGCCATTTTTATAGGAACAAGCCATGGAGAAACCATGGCCCAAGAGTTAATCAAACTAAAGTTATGAGTATTCTTTTTCTTTTAATCCCCCTTTCCCTTTTATTAGCCATAGGGTTTGTAATAGCTTGTGTACAAGCCATTCATAAGGGACAATACCAAGACTTAGAAAGCCCCCGTTGGCGGCTACTTTTCGAAGACACAAAACCCTCTCAAACAAATCACTCTGATTCAAAAACCAAAAAAAATATTGAATCAAATTCTCGGAGCAAAACAAATGGATAGAATAAAATATAACGACAAAATTGTTCGCTATTTCCTTTTAGCTACCATCCTATGGGGTGTGGTTGGCATGTTAGTCGGGGTAATTATTGCCTTACAGCTCGCCAGTTGGAAGATGAACCTTAACTTGTCTTGGCTTGCTTTTGGGAGACTAAGACCTTTACATACTAACGCGGTTATTTTTGCCTTTGCAGGGAACGCCATTTTTGCAGGAGTGTATTACTCCACTCAGCGTTTGTTAAAAGCTCGGCTTTTTAGTGACCTCCTCTCCAATATACATTTTTGGGGTTGGCAACTTATTATTGTCGCAGCGGCCATCACTCTGCCCTTGGGTTACACCACAGGTAAAGAGTATGCAGAATTAGAATGGCCAATTGATATTGCCATTACCTTAATTTGGGTAGTATTTGCCATCAACTTTTTTGGGACTTTAATCCGAAGACGAGAACGACACATCTATGTAGCCATTTGGTTTTATATTGCCACAATTGTCACTATTGCTGTTTTACACATTACCAATTCCCTTGCTTTGCCTGTCAGTCCCCTAAAAAGTTATGGGCTTTATGCGGGTGTCCAAGACGCATTAGTTCAATGGTGGTATGGACACAATGCTGTTGGGTTCTTTCTCACGACTCCCTTTCTCGGTATCATGTATTACTTTATGCCTAAAGCCGCCGAGCGCCCTGTTTACTCCTATCGCTTATCTATCATTCACTTTTGGTCTTTGGTCTTTCTCTACATCTGGGCTGGGCCTCACCATCTCCATTACACCGCTTTACCCGACTGGGCTCAATCGATTGGAATGGCCTTTTCTGTGATGTTACTCGCTCCTTCTTGGGGGGGAATGATCAATGGACTTCTCACTTTAAGAGGTGCATGGGATAAACTCCGAACAGAACCTGTGATAAAATTTTATGTCGCGGCGATTACCTTTTATGGCATGTCTACTTTTGAAGGCCCTCTCATGTCTATTAAAAGCGTGAATGCACTTTCTCATTACACCGATTGGACAATTGGGCATGTACATTCAGGAGCCTTAGGTTGGGTAGGGCTCATTACCTTTGGTATGATTTACTGGTTGGTTCCCCGACTGTGGAACACAAAACTCTTTAGCAATAAATTGGCTACAACACATTTTTGGATCGCCACCATCGGTATTATCTTTTATGTCGTATCCATGTGGTTTGCAGGAATCACTCAAGGGTTAATGTGGAAGGAATTTAATGTCGAGGGCTTGTTACAATACCCTAACTTTGTAGAAACCGTAACCAAGCTCATTCCCCTTTATTGGATACGTGCTTTAGGAGGAACTCTCTATCTTACTGGTATGATTCTCTTAGTTGTTAATGTTTGGAAAACCATTGCTTTGGCCAACAAACCTGTGGATGAAGAAGTTTTGGTTCCTGCCATGGAGCCTCTTCATGGAAAACTAAAAGGACACAACATCTTAGAGGCTAAACCTCTACTGATGGCAGGAGTCGCCTTAGTGGTTCTCTTGATAGGAACTCTCATTGAATTAGTTCCAACCTTTATTATTGAATCTAATGTACCGACAATTACCGCTGTCAAACCCTACACTCCATTAGAACTTGAAGGGCGTGATATATACGTACGAGAAGGTTGTTACAATTGTCATTCCCAAATGATACGTCCTTTTCGCGATGAAGTCGCCCGCTATGGGACTTACTCAAAAGCAGGGGAGTTTGTATACGATCATCCTTTTCAATGGGGCTCTCGTCGAATTGGCCCTGATCTTCATCGTATAGGAGGAAAGTACAATCACCTTTGGCACCTTCGTCATTTAGAAGACCCACGCAGCACCAGCCCAGGCTCCATCATGCCTAATTACGCTTTTTTAAGTGAGGCGGAAGTTAACTTCAATTTTCTTTCTACTAAATTAAGAACGATGGCAAAGTTAGGAGTTCCTTATTCTAAAGAAGAAATTAAAAAAGCTCCTCTTCATGCTCAGCAACAAGCAAATCAAATAAGTAGTGAACTATCTAAAGATGGTTATTCAGGCTTAGAAAAAACAGAAATGATAGCCGTTATTGCCTACTTACAGCGATTAGGTACTGATATCAAAGGAGATAAATAATGATACGTCATGCCATGGAACACGCCAATTTGACCGTGTTCCCCAACATTACCCTAGGACTCTTTTTAATTTGGTTTGTTCTGACGCTCTTTTGGATTTACCGAAAGCAAAGCAAAGAACTCTATGCAACGCTCAGCCAAATGCCCTTGGAAGATTCCCCCCATCCTGAAAAAAAACCTTTAAACACTTCAAAAGAGAGGACAACCTCTCCGACTAATGATAACATGGAGAAAAACTCATGAGTGAAGAACGAGACCTATTGATTAGTGCAGGCCATGATTATGATGGCATTAAGGAGTATGACAACCCCCTCCCTCGTTGGTGGGTGTATATGTTTTACCTCACTATCATTTTTGCTTTTTGGTACTCGGGATACTACCTAGCTAAGGCTCATGCCATGGAAAAAGCCGCTCCAGGAGAAGAAGCAGTTTCATGGAGTGTAGGTAAGTTCAAATTAGAACAAGCTAAAGCTGATAGGGCTCAAAGTAAAAACTCCAGCGCACAAACCACAAGTATTGCTGATATTGTTAAAGACCCAGAAGCTATTGAGCGAGGAAGGTCTCTCTATGCGGTAAACTGTATTGCTTGTCACTCTCCCCAAGGTCAAGGCTTAGTCGGGCCTAATCTAGTGGATAAGTATTGGATACATGGTTATACACCCGAAGAGATTCAGACCTCTATCGCCAAAGGCTTCCCCACAAAAGGCATGGTCGCCTGGGAAGGTATTTTAGGTAAAAGAAAAGTACAAGATCTCACAGCTTTTGTGATGAGCATCGAAGGCAATACTGTAGACAACCCTAAGGTAGCAGAAGGGACTCTTAAACCCGAATAATGTTAAAAGAAAATCAGACTCAATCCACCATCTCTGGCAGAGATGGACTTCGCACTTGGCTCTATCCAAGAGAGGTCAAAGGCTTTTTTATTCGCCATCGTCGGTGGGTGGCTTGGGTTCTTATTTTTATTTACTTGAGTGTGCCTTGGATCCATATTAAGGGGGAGCCACTCTTTCTTTTAGATGTTCTCAATCGAAAAATGATTTTGGGAGGGGTTTGGTTTTGGCCACAAGATCTCCGAGTCTTTCTCCCATTGATTATCTCTACCATTTTTGGAATTATTGCCATTACCTCTCTCTTTGGACGTATATGGTGTGGATGGGCTTGCCCACAAACTGTTTTTCTGCACTTCGTTTTTGAGCCCATTGAGCGCTTAATAGAAGGCAAAGCCCTCACTCGAAAAAAAAACAACTCCCAAAGCATTAGCACTTCCCTCGCTATACGCAAGTTTATCAAGCACCTCTTCTTTTTACTCTTCTCTTTGCTTATTTCTAATTCTTTTATCGCTTACTTTTGGGGCATTGAACATGTGTTAAAAGCCATGAGTTCTTCCCCCACTCAAAACCCCTTTGCTTTTGGAGTGGTTGTTTTGGATACACTTTTGTTCTACGCCATTTTTGCTTGGTTTAAAGAGCAAGCCTGTATTGTCATCTGTCCCTATGCCCGCCTTCAAAGTACTTTGTATGATGAAAAGACATTAATTGTAGGCTATGATGAAAAACGAGGAGAGCCTCGCCGACACGCCTCCCCCAAAGAGTCTCTAGGGGATTGTGTCAATTGCCAGCTCTGCGTTCAAGTCTGCCCAACAGGAATTGATATTCGGGATGGCTTACAATTAGAATGTATCGGTTGTGCTAAATGTATTGATGCCTGTGATAAAGTCATGACCGGCATTAAAAAGCCAACAGGGCTTATTCGCTACGCTTCCCTCAATACTTTATTAGGTAAGGGAAAGGAATCCTTATTCAAACTTCGGTTTTGGATCTATACCGCTATCATTATTGTGCTTAACATTACTTTTATTGTTTTATTTTCTCAATACAAATCCCTTTCTGCGGATTTAACACGCACAGGTACCATGCCTTATTTTAAACTAAATACAGGGGAATTTTCTAATATCTATACATTGAGGGTACGGAATAAATCTCCACAATTAGATACCTTTCAGGTTAAATTAATTTACCCCCCATCAGGACGCCTTCAATCGGGAGAGCCGCTTATTGAAATCTCTCCAGGGGAATTAAAAACCATTCCTATTAACCTCACTCTTAGTCCAAATGAGGTTACAAGTGGAAAAATGAAAATCGAACTCTCCCTCTTTAATTCCAAAGACACTCTCTCTGTTTTCAGTATCTTTTTAGGCCCAAGAACACAAAACCCAGGAACTCATTAATGAAGCGCCCTTCTAAAATTCCTCCCGTTGGGCAAATGCTCATTCTTCTCTCTCTTGTTGTCCTACTCATTAATGGATACATGGTTTATCTATCCATAAGGGATAGCTCCGATCTTGTCCGAAGTGATTACTACGAACATGGACTTAAGCACGATGAACTATTAGCCCATGAGGTTTTAGGAAACAAATGGAATACCTCTTTAATGAGAAGTACAGAAAATTGGGCGATCCATTTAACCCCTCAAGCAGACTCCCTCCCTTCTATCAAAGAGGCTGTTCTTTCTTTTTATCGTCCTTCTGACAAAAGCCTCGACTTTAAAGTAAAACTGGTAAGCTCTGCTCAAAAAGGAGTTTTTAAAATTAATCGTAAACCCATAATCACTGGCCCTTGGGAAGCCCACCTCCAAATGAAAACCAATTTAGGTACCTTAGAAAAAAAGTTTCACTTTGTTCTTTAAGGTCTATGACACCCACACATTGTACCCATTGCCACAGCCCCCTACTCCACACTCAATTACAGGGTTCACAAGGAGAAGTTTTTTGCTGTCATGGTTGTGAAACCGTATGGAACTTACTGCATCAAAAAGGGCTTGATTTTTATTACAAGTTATCAAAAATACAACAGAGCTCCCCTCCCACTCCTGCCAAACAAAAAAAATACGATGAATTTATCCAGTGGGTCAAAGACACTCCTGCCAAAGAACTAAATACGGGGCACTTCACCAATGGGTTTCACCAACTTTACTTGGAGTCGGATCAAATCACTTGTTCAGCCTGTGGATGGCTCATTGAAAAGGTAATAGGTGAATTAAAAGGCATTAAAAATATCCGTGTTCATTTTACCTCCGGAAAAATTTCCCTTCTCTATAATCCAGAAGAAATAGCCCTTCATTACATTTTAGAGCAATGTTATCAACTGGGCTACCGGCTTCTTTTATCAAGCAACGCCCCCAACATTCCTTCTTCTAAAAATAGAGGCTTAAATACACGCCTTGCGGTAGCAGGAGCAGCCTTCTCTAATGTAATGATGTTTTCATTAGCTGGGTATTTTGGATTAACAGAAAGCCAGTCTAGCCTGACCTTTTTTATGGAGGGGCTCAGTTGGCTTATAGCCCTTCCTGTTACCTTTTGGTGTGCAAGCCCTTTTTACCTCCGAGCTTGGAAGGGGCTTCGCCGAGGATACCTCCATATGGATGCTCCTATTTCACTAGGGATACTCATTACCTTTATCGCTTCTTCTTATTGGTTTTTTACCCGTAGCCATGAGGCTTATTTTGACAGCCTCGTTTCGCTTGTTTTCTTTTTACTGATTGGCAGATGGGCAGTAACCCATTTTGAACGAAAGCTAACAGGCTCTCATAAAATGTTTACTCAATTAATTAACCAACAAGTTTGTAAAGTTAATAAAGGAAACTCTCAGTGGGTCAAACCCAGTGAATTAAAAAAAGGAGATCAGATACTCATTCAATCTGGTGACTTTTCTCCTGTAGACGGAATCATTCAAAACCCTGTGGCCTGGGCAAACACCTCTCTTTTAACAGGAGAGGCCGAGGGAAAAAAGAGCTTGCGAGGAGAGGTTTTTTACGCAGGTTTTCAAAACCTAAAGGGAGAGCTTTTACTTACTGTTTCAGAAGAAGCTCAACACAGTCGAGTTCAAAAGCTTCAAAAGCAATTACAAACCCTCCATACCGATTCTTTTGGAGAAGCGGAAGAAAGAGGCATTGCAGAAAATATAGTTCCATGGTTTACAGCTACCATTCTATTGCTCAGCGCCTTAGCTTTTTTTCTCCATGGAGAAGTCCACTGGAATGAACGCCTCAACATAGCCGTGTCTGTACTTATTGTAACCTGTCCCTGTGCCTTAGCCTTAGCTGTACCTATGAGTTATGCAATTGGTATGGCTAGAGCAAGGCAACGGGGGTTTTTCCTCACAGCCTCACGCACCCTCACCACCTTAAGCCAAGTCAAAGCATTGATGTTTGATAAAACAGGAACCCTTACCTTTTCTCAACGGACTATCTCTCAATGGAAATGGCTTTATCCACCAAAAGTTGCCGAATTAACAAGTAAAAAGTCCAACGAAAAAAAGGATTTATTGTCCTGTCTCTACCATCTCACAGGGCAAAGCTTACACCCTGTTTCTCAAACTATTCATCAATCACTAAATGATTATGAATCTTTAGACCCACACTACATGGGTACAAATATACAAGAGATTCCCCATCAAGGAATTTTGGCCTATTACCCTATTTTAAAAGGAATTTTAAAATTAGAAAAAAATTCAAGTACTAAAGATAGACATTC
>CAZLBO010000055.1:0-10590 GCA_964557725.1 uncultured Bifidobacteriales bacterium
TGTATTTCGGTTTTTTTCTTCATGGCTTACAATTAAGCAACCACTATGCCAGTTAATTTTTAGTAAAAAAAACAAAAAAAGAACTCTTTAAATTTTAAAAAGCTTACTTTCATAAGCTAAGTGTTGAAATTACAACAATCAACTGTTTATAATCCCTCAACATTTTGAGAAAGCCTATTTAACAGCTTTAAACTCTTCTTGATTGAGTTTTCTCAATTCCATTATTCTAACTGCATAACGACTAAGGTTCACATCAGGTTCCGTTTCTGGATTCCAAGAAGGAACTTTAACAGGCTTTTTCTTTTCATCAACAGCAACAAACACCATGATGCAATGAATTGCTTTTGATAAAACACAGTTTCTCGGGTTACATGAATATAGCTCAATAACAATGTGCATACTTGAATTACCTGTATGAATTATTTTAGCCCTAATCTCAACGAGATTCCCTACTGATATTGAACTATGAAAATTTATGTCCCCCACAAAAGCCGTGACACAATAGCTATTACTCCAACCAGTAGCACATGCATATCCAGCTTCATCGAGCCACTTCATGGCTGATCCACCGTGGATATTCCCCCCAAAATTAACGTCTGAAGGTTGAGCTAAAAAACGTAAGGTTACTTCCCTGTTATTTGTCGACATATTCTTCCTTTATTATGGGTTTAAATAGACAATGCACTCATAAAAGCAAAAAGTGAGTCTTTCCATTTAACTAATAATTACAATTTTTATTAGCTCGACCCATTCAAAAATCTTTGGTAAAATTAAAGAATTAAGAACCATAATCCTATTTTTTTTAAATAGAATTGTAACAAATTAGGGATCCATTCGTACATAATGGTAATAATTGACTTAATCACATTCTTATGAAGTGGCCGTCGGCAATTCCTAACGCAAAAAATGCTAGGATAAGGTATGCCATATGAAAAATTAGACTTAAGAAAGAAAAAGACATTGTAACATTAAAAAGGGATCTTAAAAATGGCTGATTACTATCAAAAATCAATAGATTTACACACAAAGCTTAAAGGGAAAATTGAAATCACCAACAAAACAAAACTCACTTCAAAAGAGGATCTATCTATTCTTTATTCTCCTGGTGTGGCTCAACCCTGTATTGAAATTAAAAACAATCCGGAAAAGGTCTACGATTATACGATAAAGGGGAACTGTGTCGCTATTGTATCTGATGGATCCGCTGTACTAGGATTAGGTAATATTGGAGCTCAAGCAGCTATTCCTGTCATGGAAGGAAAGGCCATGCTTTTCAAACAATTTGCTGGGATTGATGCCTTCCCAATATGCCTCGATACTCAAGACAGTGCTGAAATTATTGAAACAGTAAAGAGAATTGCCCCTGTTTTTGGGGGAATAAACCTAGAAGATATCTCTGCACCTAGATGCTTTGAAATTGAATCCGCATTACAGGAAATTGGTATTCCTGTCTTTCATGATGACCAACATGGAACAGCAATAGTCACTCTTGCTGGGTTAATTAATTCATGTAAGGTATTAGGAAAAAAGATACATGAATTAAAAATAGTTGTGAATGGTGCAGGTTCTGCAGGTGTCGCTATTTCAAAACTAATCAGTTGTATTAGCTTAAACCCTGACGCATGTACTTCTGTTAAAGAATTAATTATTTGTGACAGTAAGGGTGTTATTCATAACAAAAGAAATGATTTAAATAAAACAAAAAAAGAATTATTAAACTATTCAAATAAAAACAATATCCAAGGAACCTTACAAGATGCTTTGAAAAATGCGGATGTTTTTATTGGTGTAAGTAAAGGCAACATTTTAACCCAAGCAGATATAAGGATAATGGCAAAGAACCCTGTAATTTTTGCATTGGCTAACCCTGAACCCGAAATCATGCCTGAAGAAGCCATAAAAGGAGGTGCAGCCATTGTGGCAACAGGGAGAAGTGATTTCAAAAACCAAGTTAATAATGTCTTAGTTTTTCCTGGAATTTTCAGAGGTGCTTTAGACAGTCGCTCTCCAAAAATTACTTCTGAAATGAAATTAGCCGCGGCCTATACCTTGGCAGAATGCGTAGAAAACCCCACAAAAGAAAAAATTATTCCTTCATCCTTTGACCCACATATTGCCGATCGAGTTTCAGAGTCCGTAGCAAATGCACAATCCATCATAGCTAAACATAGAGGGAATGGAATGTAAAACACCACTCATTTAAAAAAAGTTCCTACCCTATTCATTATTTCATATCTTAAATAGATGTTAATATACCTCACAACCCTTGCATTTATTTTATTCTCTTGCTCTGCCGATAAAGGAACAGGATTCGTCAATGACTACACCCCTGGTGACACCCTCTCCCCTAATGTGGCCGTACCGACTCTCAGAAAGACCCTCCCTGCAAGTTGGGATGAAAATTGGTTTTCCTCTCCTGCTGTTTTCGATTTAGATAATGATGGCAAAAAAGAAATTATTGCAGCAAGACACAGCGTTCTCTATGTTTGGAAAAGTACAGGGGAGTTGTTATGGAGAACCCCTGTAGGAGAGAATTCTTCTTCCTCCAATAATCATGGAAAATCCAGACAATACGCCTCCCCCGTAGTAGGAGATTTAGACGGAGATGGTTTGGGAGAAATAGCCATTGCTTGGAAAGATCAAGTGGCTGTCTATGATCACATGGGCACCTTACAAAGCGGTTGGCCACAAGGCTTTCCTGGAAGTGAGGGTGAAATCCGTTCGATTAGTGCTGCCGACTTAAATAATAACGGAAAACATGAAATACTTGTAGTAAAAACCAACAAAGGCCCTGTAACAGCTGTTTACAGCATCAACGGAAAATTACTAGATGGATGGCCTCAAGCAAAGGACTGTAGTGATTGCAATGATTTTGGAGGCTACAACCAAAATATTGGAGTGGCCGATTTAGACGGTAATGGTTCTAAAGAAATTGTGAGTACCTACGACATGACCCACATCGGCATCATGTATCTTACTGGACAACCCTTTCCTGCCCATCCCATGTACAAAAAGGCTGGCCCTTGGGCATCAAGTATCCCCATGTTCCACGATTTAGCTCTCGCCCAACAAGGTTGGGGCGCTGACATGAAGGACAGAGATGAATTTACAGACTCTCCTCCTTCTTTTGGCGATGTGGATGGTGATGGGTTACCTGAAATTATTTTGTATTCTGATCATGAACGAGCAGGCGAATACATCAATCGAGGTAATTGTCTTTGGATTCTTAACCCTGACATGACACGTTCTGAAGGACTTGAAACACCCATTTGTTCAGGCCCCCCTTTATTTACAGGTTATCAAAATAATATTGTTCAGGTTTCCCCTTCTCCAGCGATTGCCTCCCTAGTGGGAGACTCTAAACCTGAAATTGTTGTTCCTTCTTACGATGGATACATGCGCTGTTTTTCTCCTACAGGAAAGCTATTATGGAAGTACCGATTTGGAGGAAGTACAAGTTCTTTTATTGGTGCATCGGAGGCTGTTATTGCCGATTTAGATCAAAACGGAAGCCCTGAAGTTATCTTTACCACTTATTCTATTGATAAGAACATCTCTGAGTTACTTATTTTTGATGCAGGTGGAACTCGTTTACACCAAATTCCCATTGAAGGAAGAGGTAGCATGAGTGCTCCTACATTAGCTGATATTGATGGCGATGGAATTATAGAAATCATTATATCTCTTAAAGATGTACTTGGTGATGGCAAAGGAGGCGTTCAAATATGGGATGTTTCCTCCGCTCGAACCTCAAAGCTATTATGGCCAACAGGTCGAGGAAATTATTTGAGAACGGGAAACAACCTTTAATATGCTTCCCATTTCAAATCCAATTATTTTAACCCTTATACAGAATCAAAGACTCTAAGCAAGTTGGAATGACAGCTAAAACGTTGTGCTCTTTGTGTTATAGGCTGATATAACTTAAAAATGAAAATAGATCACAGAAATAAAATCTTAGACTATTACAATTCAAAAATAGAATTATACGGTAATAATTCTCATCAAACATTAGGCTATGTCAGTGCAGAAAATCAAGTCATTCGCTACATGGTCTTGAATGATTTTGGAGAAATAGAGAACAAGCATATTTTAGATTTGGGATGTGGGTTTGGTGATTTCAGTTATTTCTTAAAGAAAAAAGAAATCGAATTCACATACACAGGGTTAGACCTAAACCCCTCCTTCATTCAAAAGGCAAAAGAAAAGTATCCTACCTTAAACTTTCAAGTTTCCAGTTTATTTGATTATCAGGGGGCAGACCCTGACGTTATTTTTGCATCAGGGATATTTGGCCTACTACTCGACACAGAGCTCAATAGCAGAGCATACATGCTAAATACTGTTAAAGAGATGTATAAACGTTCTAAAAGGGGAATAGCCTTTAACCTACTAAACAAACAAGGTCATCCTGCGGAAAAAAACATTTGCACCTTTGATGTACATGATATCCATAAAGAATTAGAAAAAATTACAACAAAGTTAACCATACGTCAAGATTATTTAGTCCATGACTTTACGATCTATATGTATAAGTAAATTTTTCTTCTCCCACTCACTTCTGTCTCAACCCTCTCTTTTCCATTCGATAAATAAGCGTGTTTCGTGAAACATTCAAATACTTTGCCGTCACACTTTGATTCCACCCATTTTTTTTTAGTGCCATCGTCACCACGCTATCCACCCATTCTTCTAAATCGAAACCAGTATCAGGTAACTCTGTAGGGATATTCCCCCCCTTTTTTTGCTTCTGAATATTTTCAGGCAAATCATTTACCTCAATGCATTCTCCTGTGGTCAAGGCCACCAACCGTTTTGCCAAGTTTTCAAGCTCACGGACGTTTCCTGGCCACTCATAACTCTCTAAGGCTTTAATCACCTTAGGGTCAATGGACAAATTCTCTCTACCATCATTTTTAATTTGTTCATTGATAAAATGTTTAAATAAAATAGGAATATCATTTAAACGTCGACTCAAAGGAGGAATTTCTAAAGGGACAATATTTAAACGGTAATAAAGGTCTTGTCTAAATGTACCCTCATCCACCATTTTTGAGAGATTCCGATGAGTGGCAGAAAGTACCCGAACCTCTATTTTTTTTTTGTACACTGCTACCTACGGGCGCCACCGTGCTTTCTTGAAGAACTCTCAATAACTTACTTTGAAGAACCAACGGCAAATCTCCTATTTCATCAAGAAAAATACTCCCCCCATTCGCAGATTCAAAATGCCCTTTTCTGTCGGCAATTGCTCCTGTAAAGGAACCTTTTTTATGTCCAAATAATTCTGATTCAATTAACCCATGGGGAATCGCCCCACAATTAACAGCCACAAATGGACCGTCTTTTACTTTACTATTATTGTGAATCGCTTTAGCTAACAACTCCTTACCCGTACCTGTTTTACCCGTAATAAGAATCGGTACATTACTAGATGACACTTGAGAGGCTTGTGTGCAAACCTTTCTCATCGCATCGGATTGAGCGATAATTTTATCGAACTCAAATTGCTCTTTCACTAATGATTTAAGTCGGGCATTTTCTCGTCTTAATGAGATCAATTCAGAGGCTTTTTCTACAACCCTCAATAAATGTGCCTTATCCACTGGTTTTTGAATAAAATCAATCGCCCCAAGCTTCATCGCTTCCACAGCAGCCTCAATAGTGGGAAAGCCTGTAATCACAATAAATAAAGTATCCTTTTTTTCTTTATTTAATTTGCGAAGAATTTCCATGCCTGAAATTTCAGGCATATTCATATCGCACAAAACAATATCAAATTCCTCTTTATCTAAACACCTCAAAGCTTCTTTGGGTTTTGAAAGGGCAGTCGTCTGGTATCCCCCTTCCGATAAATGATGTTCTAAAACCCTTAATAAGCTAATGTCATCATCTAATATTAAAATTCTATAACTATCCACGGGGTAACCTCAATTCAAAGTAAGCGCCTTTTTTCTGATACACAGCATTTAATGTTCCATGATGTGCTTCTACCAATTGTTTTGAAATAGCCAAACCAAGCCCTGTCCCCTTTTCTTTTTTAGTGAAAAAGGGTTCAAAAATAGTTTCAATTTCTTCAAGCAAAATGCCTGGGCCATCATCGACAAAAGAAGCCACTATTTCACGATTATTATATTCTGTTTTAATGTCAAGTATTCCCCCTTTAGGTAAAGCCTTTAAACTGTTTAAAACAATATTAAGAATCACTTGTTTAATTTGTTCTGCATCCATTTTAATCAATGGCATTTTTGTTGCAAAATCTGTTTTAACCTTTACTTCTGATTTTAAAAATTCAGTTTGTAATAATTTATTGACTTCATCAATAATATCGTTAATGCTATTGGGGATGAGTTCTAATTGTTTGGGGCGTGCAAAATCCATAAACTCATTGAGTTTATTATTTACACGTTTCAATTCACTTTCAATAATATGTATAAATTCAATTTTGGGGTGTTTCTCTCCTAAGCTTTCTCTTAATATTTCTGCAGAGCCCAAAAGCCCCCCCAGTGGATTTCTTATTTCATGTGCCAAACCAGCTGCCAAGGTGCCTAACAAGCCTAATTGTTTTTCCTTAGCTATTTGTTTTTGTTGATGCATAATCTGTTTTTGTTGCTTTCTTCTTATTTCAAATAACACACCCAAAACAGAAGCAATCACAATAAACATAGAAATCTCTACATATTGTCTAAAATTGTGAGAGGTATCAAACGCCCACTGGAAAAATATATGGGGAGCATAAATTAGTCCACACAATACGGCATAAAGAATCGCCAGTTTTAGACTAAAATAATATGCTGCTAAAATGATTGGAATGTAATAGAGTTTTTGAAAAATAGCGTGAGCGTAATGTAGTGAATGAAGGTGAGTCGGTGTAAAAATGTGAAGACTGGAAATAAATATGATTAAACCCCAAATAATTAGGTGTTTATTCAATACGGTATTCTTTTTCATAACCTACCAATAGTGTTGAAAATTCAGCATTTAGTGTTGAATACTCAACATAACAAATAATACGTCGACCCCATAGATCTTTCTTTTCATCCCTATCTGAGGCTCTTTCACCTTAGAAACTACCTTCTACCGCAAAACTCCCATGCCAAACTCACGGCGCATCCCTTGAACCTTTTCTAATAGCCGTTTGTCCTTGTGGAAAACTTTATTCAAAGCGCTAGAACTTATCCCAAAAACTTCTGCTGTTTTTCTCATTTCCCCCTTCTTCACTCTCAAAACATCTAAGACATTTTTGATAAACATGGGATATTCTTTATTCTTTAAATTTATTTTAGTGCTGCTACCAGGAAATTCTAATTCTTCTGCATTCCCCTCAAGGTGACGTTCACTTAAAGCTAAAAGGATTTTCAACTTATCCACAGCTACTAAGGGGTTTTCTCTTGCGCTTCTTTTCTCACAATATGTGACCGTATAATCGCTACCAACCAATGTTAACCGAATACCGGATTTCACCTTATTCCGTTTTTGTCCCCCCGCCCCAGAACCTTGATAAGTACTCAATTGGCATTCTGACAAAAACTCCTGTGGCGACAGACTTAAAAGCTTAATACAATGGGGATAATTCATGGGGTTTCTCTTTTCAATAACCCCAATGTAACAAAATTCTATTTCACAGACAGATTCGCTAATAAGATCATAAACAAACAGGTAAAGAATGTTCAGTACTCTCAAAATAATGTTTGGAAAAAAAAGGCTCGGTCCCTCTTACCCTGAACGACCAGCCATTAATGACAAAGGAGAATCCAATATCTCTGACATGTACATTATTGGAGATGTTTCTGGAACCGCTTTAATCAAGCTTGCCTTAAACCAAGGAGTACAAACAGCTCAACTCATTACCCAAAAAATAAAAACGGAAAAACCTACTCAAGCCGATTATTCTGTGATCGTCGTAGGAATTGGCTGCGCGGGTCTTGGAGCGCTTCAACAATTAAAATCACAGAAGGTATCGTGTCTCGGACTCGATTCTGGACGGAGCATCCAAACTATTCGTAACTTCACAAAAAACAAACCCCTCTACCTTGAACCAGAAGAAATCCCCTTTGAAGGAGATTGGCACTTACAAGAAGGCACAAAAGAAGAGTTAATTGAACAAATTGATAAAGTAATTATTAATGAAAATCTTCCGATTAAAGAGTATGAAAAAATAACGAATATTCAAAAGTCAGGAAAAGTTTTTACAGTTTCAACCATCAAAGGAAGCTATACCGCCAATTATGTAATTGTAGCTATCGGAAAAAGTGGAAACCCCCGTAAAACAGGAGTGCCAGGCGAAACAGAAAATGCAGAAAAAATATTCCATTCTCTCGCAGATCCCGATATCTATCAAGAGGAACATATCTTAATATACGGTGGTGGGGATGTGGCTCTCGAAGCAGCAATCGCTCTTGCCCCCCAAAATAAAGTAACCTTAGCAACCATTGATAAAGCACTCACCTTTCCTAAAAAAAGAAACATAGACAAGCTTATGGAACTCAATAAAAAAGGGCTACTTCAACTACGCTTAAACACCCAGCTTCAGGCTGTAGGTAAAGATCACGTGGGAATTAAAGAAGGAGAGAATGAGGTTGAGAAAATAGACAATAAAGTATTATTTGAAATGATAGGCTCTGAGTTACCCGTACCCTTTTTTAGAAAAATTAAAGTGCGACTAGCCTCCGACTGGACTTTGGCCCGATGGTCAGGGTTAATTTTTTCCAGTTTAATTGTGTACTTGCTTTATGCATGGAAAAAGGGTTACTTCCCGTTTTCTTATGGTTTTGGAATTAAACAACTAGGAGGTATTTTATCCCACCCCTCCTTTTGGTATTCCTTACTTTATACCCTTTTGATGACCGTCTTTGGCCTCAAGGCGATGAAGCGATGGAACAAAGGAGGTAAAGACAAATACCAGACCTACCGTTATTTAAGTTTAATTGGCTTTCAGATATTAAGCTTTGTCGGAGTCGAAATAACGGCAGCCTTATTCCTCCCCCGGTATTGGTGGCGATTTTACGCACTCAACAACCCTTTTCCCTTACTCTTTGACAGCTTCTATAACTGGACAAGTACGGATGTTTCTTTCTGGCGAATCGCTTTTATTTTAGGCGCTGTTTTTATGACTTTGGTGGCGATTCCCCTCTTTGTTCGCTGGCACGGAAAACGTTTCTGCTCTTGGGTATGTGGATGCGGAGGCCTTGCCGAAACCTTTGGCGATAAATGGCGGCATCTTTCTGCAAAAGGAATTCGGGCTCAAAAATGGGAAACTGTTGGCACCTTAGTTCTCTTTTGGGCAGCACTTTCGGCTTTGGTGATCCTCTTTGTCTATGGGGGAAGTACCCATCAAGCTGGCCAATGGCATCACCTTTATTCATTAGTGGTTGATTTCTGGTTAGTGGCTGTTATCCCTGTGGCTCTTTACCCCTTCTTTGGTGGTAAAGTATGGTGTCGCTTCTGGTGCCCCCTTGCAAAATATATGCAAATCTTATCCAAGTGGTATGGTACCTTGCAAATCAGTAGTAATGAAAAGTGTATTTCTTGTACTAAATGTTCCACCTACTGTGAGGTCGGTGTGGATGTCATGTCCTTTGCTAAGAATACGGAAGCATTTAACAATACCAATTCTTCTTGCATCCAATGCGGGGTTTGTGTAAGTGTTTGCCCTATGAATGTACTTAGCTTTGATAACAATGCAAGACAGGAAGAACCAAAAAATTAATTAAAACTTACTTGATACTCTCCAACGGTATGATAATCAACTGTTTGTGCTACGATTTTAAAATCTTCTTCAATATCAAAAGCAATTTTACATTTAAAAAGCATCTTGTAGGGAGTGACTCGTCCAATACTCATTTTCATCATCTCTGATGATCTACGCCTCTTGCCCCCTCTGCTTGGTCCTATGACCTGAATTAAATTCCAAGGCACGTCATTCATTTCATGGCCTCTATTAAAATTATCACTATCTAAAATCTCTACATTTTCACAGGTTTGCTTCTGCTTTTCATTATATTCAATCGCTAAGTGCCCCACACTACTTAACCCTCTCTGCTTTAATTTAAACAATATCACTCCCCCTTTTGGGATACGTCGATGGCTAGTATTGTAATAGTGCTTCTTTTTTTTAACCCTTCGAAAGCGTGATTTAAACTTTTTTTCTAAATAGGCGTAATCGTAATAACGTAAATACCCCACATCCTTTCCACTTACAAAAGAGGTTTCAGCCTTTTTTCTTCGTTTTATTCCTGGGTGCTGTGAGCAACTGACAATAAAAAACAATACAAATAAAAAAAGAAAATAACTTGCCTTCATGGAACCTCTACAGATTTGATACCAGTTTATCCTGATCGACTCTTATTTTTCCACAGCCGACCCTATCCTTGAACACAATATAATCCAAAGTTTTACGCTTCGCTTGTGAATATCCCCCTTTTTAGTCTCTTTTTTTGTAAAATAAAGGGTGTCAAAAAAACCAGTTCTTTTTATGAAACAACCAGAAGCCTTGAAAGACCAAACTAAAGAGAACAACCGAGCTGCTCTTAATTGAATAAGCTCATGCAACCAATAGAACAAGGAATACTATGACTCTCTTTTTTAAAC
>CAZLBO010000056.1:0-10471 GCA_964557725.1 uncultured Bifidobacteriales bacterium
ATTTCTACATCCGAAAAGCCACCGAGGTCTTCATCATAAAGAGAGTAAGGGCTTTTGATAGTGCAAACTGTAATATTTCCTTTATAAAGTTTTAGCTTAACCACACCTGTGACCACCTCTTGTGTCTTATCCACAAAAGAATCCAAAGCATGACGCAAAGGAGTAAACCACAAGCCATCATAAACCAATTGGGAGTATTTTTGAGAAAGTAATTGTTTGTATTGGGTGGTGTCTCTATCCAATACTAATTGTTCTATACACTCATGTGCTTTATATAAAAGACTGCCTCCAGGGGTTTCATACACACCACGAGACTTAAGACCTACTAAGCGGTTCTCTACCATATCCAATAAGCCACAACCGTGCTTCCCAGATATTTTATTGAGTTTTTCTAACAAGGCCACAGGAGCTAATTTTTTGCCATCCACAGCCACAGGGGTTCCCTTTTTAAACTCGATAGAAACATAACCTGCCTTATTAGGAGCTTTTTCTGGAGTCACTCCCATCTTTAACATATCGTATTTATGTTCTTTATCTACTTCTTCTAAAATGCCGCCTTCATGGGAAAGGTGCCACAAGTTTCCATCTTCTGAATAAATTTTCTTTTTAGAAACTGTAAGTGGAATTTTTCTTTTTTTAGCATAATCAATGGCTTCTTCCCGAGAGGTAATCGTCCACTTATCATCCTTCCAAGGAGCGATAATTTCTAAGGAGGGGTCCATTGCCATGTAGGTCAATTCAAAACGAACCTGATCATTTCCCTTACCTGTGGCTCCATGAGATACCGCATAGGCTTTTTCTTTTTGAGCGATTAATACCTGGTATTTTGCAATCAATGGACGAGCCATTGAAGTGCCTAAAAGATACTCTCCCTCATACTTTGCCCCTGCTCTTACGGTAGGCCAAACATAATCCTTAAGGAATTCGTCTTGCAAATCCATTACGATGCATTTAATAGCGCCTGCTGCTAAGGCTTTTTTCTTAAGAGGTTCGACTTCTATTTTGCCTTGGCCAACATCAGCGGCAAAACAAATAACGTCCACATTATAATTTTCAATTAACCAAGGGATAATAATAGATGTATCGAGTCCGCCTGAATATGCTAAGACAACTTTTTTTCTCTGTGCCATGGTTCAAAACCTTTTTGATAAAATATGATTGTATGTTCTCAACCTAAATAAAAAATGAATCAGATTATGTCTAAAACCTGTTCCATTTTTTCTATAAGCTCTGTTAATTCATTCTTAGAGATATTAAGAGGGGGCAGTATACGCACCACCTTTGCTCCCGCCTTGAGAATGAGTAACTCCTTCTCACGACAAAGCTGAATAAATTGACCCACATCTCCTTGATAAGTCAACCCTATGATAAAACCCTTGCCAAGTAAATGAGAATCAAACCCTGAATGGGGAAACCGCTTTATTAAGGCTTTTAATTCTGTTCGGAGAAAATTACTCCTCTCTTGTATGTCTTTAAAAAAGTTTTTTGCCCCCAATGATTGGAGAACAGCTAACCCTGCCGCACAAGCTACAGGGTTCCCTCCAAAAGTAGAGCCATGATCCCCAGCCTGTATGGAGTCACTCACTTTTTGGTTGATTAAAATAGCACCCAAAGGTAAACCTCCACCCAATGGCTTTGCTAAAGTAACCACATCAGGTACTATGCCTAAAGATTCATAAGCAAAAAAGCTTCCCGTTCTTCCTAGGCCTGTTTGAATCTCATCACAAATTAACTGAACCCCTGCTTTTTGTGCTTCTTTTATCCACGCTAAAAATTTGGGAGTCAGTGAAATCACCCCTCCTTCTGTCAAAATAGGTTCAAAAAGTATGGCTGCTGTTTGAGGGGTTAAAGCCTTCTCAAACTCTTCGGGTCTGTCCAACGACAAGTGTTTAAAATCTTGTGGTACCCTTCCAAAGCCTTCCTTCATTTTTGCTTGCCCCGTAGCAGCTAATGCCCCATAGGTGCGTCCGTGAAAAGAACTCTCTAAAGTTAATATTTCTGTTCGCCGGGTTTCGCCTTTTTGATACCAGTATTTCCGAACAAACTTCAAAGCCCCTTCGATGGCTTCTGTTCCGCTATTCGTAAAAAACACAGATGCATAACCACTCAAGGCCGTCAACTGATTTGCTAATTCTATTTGTGTGGGTAATAAGTAAAGGTTACTCCCATGTATTAATGTATTGGCTTGTTGCTTAATTGCTTCCACAACAGGAGGATAACAATGTCCAAAAGCATTGACGGAAATACCACTCACACAATCAAGGTATTTTGTTCCTTGATCATCCCATACATAGGATCCTTTGCCTTTAACCAAAGTTAAATTCCGTGGGCCATATGTCCCTGCTAGTTTATTCTGCATTTTTAAATTGTAATAAGACTACCCGAGTCTCCCTTTCCTGTCATTTGATTAACTAATTGATTTTCATTTTTCCAACCACAAATATGTACTTCTGAAACACCTGATTTTAAAACCTTAATACAGGAGTTAATTTTAGGAATCATTCCTTCTTTAACGGTTCCTTCTTGAATAAGCTCTTCCGCTTTTTGAATATTAAGAATGGGAATTACTTTTTTCTCTTTATCCCACACACCCGATACATCAGAAATAAAAATTAATTTATCTGCATTAAAAGCCATTGCCACTGCACTAGCGGCTTCATCGGCATTCACATTAAAATGCTGCGCGTTTTCATCCACAGAAATAGGGGATAAAACAGGCGTAAAGCCTCCCTGTAATAACTGTGTGAGTAAATACAAATTAACCTTTTTAATTCGTCCCACTCGACCTAAACTTTTATCAACGGGTTCACAAATTAATGTCGATCCATCCACCCCACTCACCCCAACGGCTAGAGAAGTGTTTTGACTCAAACGATTCAATAGGCTCACTAGTTTTTTATTAACCGATCCGCTTAAAGTCATTTCCACCATTTGTAAAGCTTTTAAAGTCGTAACCCTCAACCCATTGATAAACTCAACAGGCTCCTCTAATAACTTTAAATTTCGGCTGATCTCCGCTCCGCCACCATGAACCAATATCACATCGTACAAGTTCCTCATTGTGAGAATACTTTTAAGGATTCCTTCGAGAGACTGTTGCTCGTCTGCAATGGATCCCCCTATTTTTATCACAATCCTTTTTTTAGTCACAGCCACCTCTAAATCAAGCCCAGAGTTTGTTCAAAACCAAACTGTAAATTCATATTTTGAACCGCTTGCCCAGAGGCCCCTTTAATAAGGTTATCAATGACAGAAATAAGAATTAATTTATTGGAATCTTTAACAAGGTAAGGATAAATATGACAATGATTTGTATGCCTTACATGGCCTGTCTGTGGTAAATCATCGACCACCTGCACAAAATTTGCTTCCTTATATTGTTCTTCGAGACAATCAATCACAGTCTCAATGGAAACACCAGATTTAACTTGGCAATAAATGCTCGAAAGGATTCCCCTTTCCATAGGCATCAAATGAGGTGTAAACAATAAGTCTACCTTTTTATCTGTAACGCACTCAAGTTGCTCTCGTATCTCTGATAAATGACGGTGCTGATCACCCAACTTATACGCCATTACACTTTCATTGCAATTCACATAATGAGTGCCTTCTGTTGCCTTTTTTCCCGCTCCATACACCCCCGATTTAGAACCAACTATAATGCCTGTACTCTCTATTAAACCTTTTTTCAAAAGAGGAATCAAAGGCAGTAAAACGGATGTAGGGTAACAGCCAGGGTTCCCTATCACTTGAGCCTTTTTAATTTCAGAGGGATAGAGTTCACACAACCCATACTGAGCTTTTTTTAAACTTTCTGGAGCAGGGTGAGTGACTTCATAAGTTCCCTCATAAAGAGCTTGATCCTTTATTCTAAAATCAGCAGAGAGATCTATTATTTTAACATCTGACTGACTGATAAAAGGCAATAAAAATTTTGCCGAAGCTCCATGAGGCAAACAAGAAAAAACGGCGTCCACCGATTGATCCTTTACTTCTTCTAAACTTTTGAGTTTGGCGAGTGAGTCATTTATTCGTCCCTTAAATTCAGGGTAAACCGTTCGATAATCCGCCCCAATCTGACTATGAGAGGTCATCCAACTCACTTTAACCTTAGGGTGACTTAATAAAAAACCCAGAAGCTCACGTCCAGTAAACGAAGTTCCTCCAATAATTCCTACTTTTATACTTTCTTTCATAAAGTGAAATCTAATATTTAAACCGTTTTACTGTTAACATTTGCCTTGCCAATTTACCCCTCTTTTAATTTCTCCCCATTTTTTTGTTTTCTTTCCCCTCCTAAATATCAATATTGTCAGAGGTTCACTTTGAATCTTTAATATGACTTGTAAAATAAATAGTCGTATAATGACATAAACTTGAGAGGAATAGTAAACTCATGAAAAAATGGCTGATAATTAGCGTCATCTCCCTTAGTGCCTTGATGGCAGACGAATATCCAGGAATCCGAGGGGATATCCAAATTCAAACCTCCAAAACCCTCAATGGAAAAGGAAATGTCGACCAACTATATGGGCGAGCCAATCTCAAATGGGCTTTTGCGGAAAAAGCAGAAAAGCAAACATTATTCAGTTCTCTTGTACATGTAAGAGTCTACCCTTCTGGCTTTGGCTTTGAACCCTTACTCGGTGCTTCATTCAACAAAAGCACCACAAACGCGACCAGCCCAGCTATTTCTACTCAGACTCCCCCTAATGAAGCTATTCCCACCCTTCAAATCTATCAAGCCTGGATTCAATACCGTTTTTCAGACTTTAACCTCCGCGTGGGACGGCTAGTGACCAATGACACAAAAAGCCTTCACTTTGGTAATTATTTAGATTTTGCCCCAGGTGGACAATTGACATTTTCACGAGATGGACTCCACAATGCTCTAGAGTTTTATCAACCTTATCAAAACTTTATGACCAAAATTCTTTTAGGAATTGGCGACTCAAAAGGCAATCGCGGGTTTTTCCGATTTCATGAAAAGATATCTATCAACTATCGCCTCAGTCTTAATTTGGGTTATCGAGTCAATGTTTTTGACCTTATCCACTATGATTGGAATGACAGTGCTGCTCAATTAAGAAACACCCTGACCTTTGGAGGAGAGATGAAGTTCTCAAAAACCATTGAAGGCTATTTAGAAACCTCTTGGAGTCATTTAAAAGGCCAAGATCACTCGAATCCTATTCCCTTATTACTCGGCTTAGACTACAAGCTTTCAGAAAATAAATCCATGGCTAAAATAGTAGCACTCCCCGACAAAATACGACTAGAATTAGAGTATATCAGCGATAGAAAGATTCACTATGGCCCTTATAACGGCATTGATCAAGATGTTCTGTGGAATGTTTATTTTGAGAAAACATGGCTAAAAAGAATGTTTTTCCAAATCAGTGCGTTTGCTGCTCCTTCTAAAGAGGACGTCTACAATGCTGGTCTTGGGGTCCGATTTACATCCAAAATAAATTAAGACCTTTTTGGTTTAAGAAATAGATGGATTTTGAGCAAAACTAATTAGATTTGCTCACTATGAAAAAGGATGAAATAAGTAACCCCAAAAAAAACGCAGGTGTTTTTGCTGCCCAAGATATTGCCGATAACACCTTTCTAGGCTTAGGTACAGGTTCCACCGCCTTTTATTTTATCGAAGAAATAGGACGACGGCTTAAAGAAGGCTCATTAAAGAATATCAAGGCCGTTTCTAGCTCCTTTTCTACTAGCATTTTAGCCCAAGAAAAGGGAATTCCTATTTTACAGATGGATCAAGTAAGTGAAATAGATATTTATGTAGATGGTGCAGATGAAGTCGACCCCCAAGGTCATTTAATCAAAGGCCGAGGTGGAGCAATGGTTCGGGAAAAAATAATTGCTGCAAGTGCTGCTCAGTTCTGGGTGATTGTGGATGAAAGTAAACTAGTTCCTCATTTAGGAACAAACTTTCCTGTGCCTATCGAAGTCTTGCCCTTTGCCTATAAAGTGGTAGAAAAGAGAATCACTCAATTAGGAGTCACACCCACCTTGCGACAAGCTGTTTCCAAAGACGGCCCTGTTGTAACCGATCAAGGGAACTTTATTTTAGATGCAACCTTTTCTACTCAGCAAGACTTTACCAAGCTCTCTACTATTATCAAGCAAATTCCAGGGGTTCTGGATCACGGTATTTTTATTCACTTAGCGAGTAAGCTTATTATAGGAAAAGAAGAAGGGACAGAATCCCGTACCCTTCGTTAGCCTTTTAAATTCCCAATATCATTACTTCTTTGGGGGAGTTCCCATTTTTTTCATCATCTCTTGCATTTGCTTCATTTGTTCAGGAGTCATGTTTTTCTGAATCATTTTTTTTAACGCTTCCATATTCTGACCTGAACCTAGCTGATTCATAATACTCCCTGCTCCTTCTGTTTTCTTATAGCCTTTGGGAATCTCAAAAAAATGAGCCGGCCATTTCTTCTTTTCGACCTTGGTCACTAATGTGGTTATTTTCTGTTCTCCAGAGCCGTAAATTGATTTTAGCGGAAAGCCTGTATATCCCTTTTTTTCCATGGCTAAATACATATTATATTGTTCCTTAGCTCCTTTACTCGACTTCATAATCTTCTTCATCATTTCATAAAGCCCTATCTCCTTAGTCACCCACATCTCTGAGATATTTCCATTCGATTCCACTTTTACATGAGTTGTCTTGTAACCAAGAAGGGTTTCTGTTCCCAATTTAGTGACTTTTACAGAGGTTTTAACCGCCTTTTTCGGCTCTTTTGCTCCTAATTGAGAAAGATCCATGATAGAATAGGTCTTATTCGCATCATCCAACTGATAAACCACATTAGGCTTATCATATTTAACTAAAAAAGCCATGGTGATCTTCATTCCTGCGGCATTCATGTTCACAGAATACCTAGCCGCTTTAGGAGATACTTTTAAAACTAAATCTCCCTTACCCATAGCATTGTTAATTGACATTTCAATTTGCCCTTCAGAAAACTTTCCGTAACAAACTGTACTCAAGAGTAAAAACCCCATTATTATCCATTTTTTCATCGCTATTCCCTTATTTTAAGTCTGGTGAGAATGTAAAAAAGTAAGCAAAAGAAATACACCTTGCTTTAGAAAAAGAAGAAAAATCTCCAAAAAGTGGAGTACAAAAAAAACTATAAACCCATAAAGTTCTCTAAATTACCACCTATGTAGTAAGGGGTTAAACTATATTAGGGTTTTTGGACATATAAGGAATCATAGTGTGAATAAAAAATCGTTCCTCGTTTTGACATTTCTCTTTTTATCGAGTATCCCTTCTTTTGTATCAGGCAGCAACTCAGACAACTCTAGCCAAATTATGGACCCTAATGCAGCGGCCTTAGTTCAATTTTCGCCAAGAAATTTAACTCTTGGAGGAACAAGTTTTAGTGATCCCGCTTGGTTTAACGCCTTTGATGTAAATGGAAACCCCTTGGGCCTCTTACAAAGAGAAGTCCATGGTTTTAGAATGATAGTTGGACAAAACTATAGTACCCAATCCTCTAACTTTGATGACAAGAAAAACTCAAGTAACAACCTTTATGCCCCTGTTTTCTTTTTTAATTCACCAGGGGTTTTGGGATCCAGTATCTATTACAGACAGATTACGGATTATATGGAAAAAACCGATACTTCATTGACCAATCCTAATCGAAACACCGAAACATCGCTTTATACCGCAGGCCTTAATATTGCCATGAGTTTAGCAAGTAAGTATTTCCAATCAAGTATTTCTGTGCATGGCATCTTTGGCAATGTGATTGATGAACAAGGAAACGAAAAAACCGTAGGTGCATTGAATAAGGTTGAGTTTGGAATAGGAAGCCAACCCCACCCCTTAGTTCAACTTGGAGCGAAAATAGGAGCTAGTGTTGTCATTGATACTTTAGAGAGTGAAGGAGTTATAAATGGAAGAACTTTTTACACATGGGAACGAAGAGGCGATATCACTCTACCTAGTCTCGGTTTTTTTGTTGATTTTGGGGATACGACCATCCACCCCCTACTCATTAATGTTGGCTTAAATTATTCAAAATCACGTACCAATGGGCAGCACAAATACGCTGGCACCCCGGGTCATGAAAATGACATTTGGGAATTACAATATAACCCCAGATGGACAAATACTTTTGAATTAAACTGGAACGGTATGTATTCCATCTCAAAAGATGAAAATACCTATCGGCCTTCTATACGTTTAGGGATGTGGCGAAAAAATACAGAACGACGCACACAAGGAGGGGGCAACAAATACCCACTCCGAGACAAAGATGGAGAGTGTATTGATGGACTAGAATGCCTCGCAGACACTACTCTTTATGCCCTAGATCCCACTGCATTAAATGACGTACTTCCCCTCCAAAACACAGCCAGACACGGTGCGGAAGGCATCGCACATAAATGGAATGTCTTTGGTTTTGTTTTTGGGGCAGGCTACAGTCAAGTCATTCAACAATACGCAACACTTTTTACAGAATTTGAAGTCAATACCATCAGCCTTTCTGTCCCTGCTGATAAGAATTTAGAAAGCTCAGATGCTTACACACGATTATTAATAGGAGCTGAATACAATGTTCACTCTTTACCTGCTTGGACGGCTGATTGGTTTAAACTCTTTCTTCGAGTCGGTTTTGTTACAGGAACAGAAAACACAAACTTCCGAAAGTTCAAACCCTACCAATATCAATACTTTACACGTTATTCACTTGATGCTCAAATATTAACAGAAAGAGAGTTTTATAAGCCTACTATTGGAGATGAGATTGACTGGACAAATATCAATTTTGGTTTTGGAACTTCTATGTGGGACTCCAAACTTGAAACCGACTTAGTCCTTGGCTTTTATTCCATGAACATCAAAAAAAGAGATGATAAGTTTAGTGGGTTTGAAATCACCTATCAAGCACGTATCAACTTTTAACTTAGGATTTCTGAAGAGAGGGCCACTCTCTTCTTGACCTCTGCAACAAGACTTTTAGGGGCGATAGGTAACAACGCCGGCATAAAAGAAAGTACCCAGTTCACAAAATCTGGCTTAATTACAATATCTATGGCAAACTGATTTCTAGAAATAAAAGTTCCTGTAGGGTTAAAATGACTCTCCAGAAGGTACTTTTTTAACCAAGCCTCCCTCACCTCTAAAACAACCTTACTTGGCCTTTCATTAATCTGTCGAGGAAACTTTCCAAAGCAATATTTATAGTACTCCTTTATATTAAAAGGCGACGGAGTAAAAGATTCACTCAAGGAGGTACACCTTTTTATCCGTTGAATCAAAAAGCTTTTAAAAACGCCTTTATTTACTCCCTCACGCCCAATCACATACAATACTCCTACTCGAAGAGATAATGCATAGGGAAAGAGCTCTAACTCCCTGCGTTCATTTTTATAACTAGAGTAAACCATTCTAATTTTTGATTTTTGGATAATTCCATTCTCAACTATTTTTAAGATAGAATCAGAAACCTTCTCTTGAGAAAATGGTCCATGATCAACATGATACAACTCTCGTTCTTTCTCTTTTTCTATTTCAAATTTATGAGAAGAAAAAAGTTCACCTGAAAATCTATTTTCTTCCAATTCTTTTAGAAAAACTGTTACTTGTGCAAGTGATTTTGAGAACTTCGGGTTTCCCCACGACTTAAATTCACGCCCTATTTTCTTTAAAGTAGGCACAAAGTGTTTCGGCACCCCAAAGCTATCTTCCAAAACATAAATAGACTCTTGATTTGCTCCCTCACGAAGATCATTCAACAGAAAGCCTTCTCTTCTTGCTTCTAATAAATAACGTTTTATCGTCCTTATATGTACCCCTAAGCTTTGGGACAAATATTTTAACGAAACACCCTCGGGATGTTTCGATAAAACTTCTAATAACAACGTTATTTTATGCGATTTGTTGGCCATATACAAGTATCAGGCAAGGTCCTCTTGTTCTTCCAAAAAAGTTAAGGCTTTTTTCAAACGCCTCACCACCGCTTCTTTTCCTATCAGCTCCAGTATCTCAAAAAGGCCTGGCCCCCCTGCTAATCCAGAAACAGATAAACGGGTAGGGTGTACAAAGCCACCCATATTAGGTAAATCAAATTCCCCTGTGAGTTTTTCATACAAAGCTTCTAAAGCAGGTGCCGTATAATCGTCTTGAGCTTCCAATCGACTCATTAATATTTTTACCCTATCTATCACATCATCCTTGAAATGCTTTTTTCTCGCTTTTTTAGCATACTCTGTCGGATCTTCATAGAAATAAGTCCCTATTTTTACATAGTCCTGTATCACTTTTGTTCTTGTTTGTAATAAGGCAATCACCTTTTTTAAAAAGTCATCTCCTCTTTCTTCTATGCTAATTCCCTTACTCTTAAAGGCCTCTTTTACCATGGGAAACAAGGATTCCACATCATATTGTAAAAGGTACTGCCCATTCATCCACTCCAATTTTTTACTATCAAAA
>CAZLBO010000057.1:0-10436 GCA_964557725.1 uncultured Bifidobacteriales bacterium
ATTTTTTTTGCAATTTCGACTACTTCTCCTATGGCAAGGTAATGGTTGTCGCCATGAATACCCATATGACCGACAGTGCCGTGAGCCGTATGTATGCCAATTCCTATTTGAGGAAGGAGTGAGTTATTTAAGTGAGCTGTTTTTTTTGAGTTAAAGAGTGAGATAAATTCCAAACTAGAAAGGAGTGCCTTAAGACTGTGATCTTTATCAAAGTGGGGTGTTCCAAAGAGAGAGGTAAAGCCATCGGATTGAAATTTCTGAGGATAGCCATGGTTTTTCTCAACCGACTCTTTGTGTAAGCTAGCGAGGGTCTCAACTAATTGATGAACCTCTTTACTCTCAAATGTATTTGAAATTTTTGACAACCCTGGTATAGTAATAAAATGGGCAGAGAGGATTCTTTTTCCTAAGGGTAAATCGTCTTCTTTTAAATTATTTTCCATTGTTTTTATTTAAGTTCATGACATAACTTAACATAGCACATCTTGGCTTTATTTGGTATAAAGAGCAGATAGGCTTGACCTTCTTTGTATTGTGGTTAAAATTTACTAGAAGGCGCCATTTTTATTTTAGGGTAATGGAAACGGGACAGTGATCGGAGCCTAAAACTTCTTTTGAGATACCCGCTTCTTTAATGTGGGAAGCAAAAGCCTCATTAACACAGTGATAATCTATCCTCCAGCCGATGTCTTTAGAACGAGCCTGAAAGCGATAAGACCACCAAGAATAATGCCCTGGATCAGGGTTGAATTGCCGAAAGGTATCTACATATCCATTAGCTATAAACTTGTCCATCCAAGCGCGTTCTTCAGGTAAAAAGCCTGGATTTTTACGGTTAGTTTTAGGGTTTTTTAAATCGATTTCTGTATGGGCAATATTATAATCACCGCAGAGTATGATATTTTTACCTTTTTGTTGTTGTTGATTACAAAATGTTAGAATTTCATCACAAAACTCTAATTTATAGTCTAAACGCTTTCCGGCTTCTTGACTGTTGGGGAAGTAACAATTGAGGAGGATGAAGTCTTTGAAGTATAAAATTTGAACTCTCCCTTCGGAATCAAATTTTTCTATCTGGAGATTCTCAACCTTTAGAGGCTTCTTTTTTGTAAAAGTGGCCACTCCACTATAGCCTTTTTTTTCTGCAGGATTCCAATAGACGTGGTAGCCTTTGGGGTTTGTGGTGTACTCCTCTAGTTGCTCAGGGTGGGCTTTGATCTCTTGTAAACAAAAGATTTCGGGGTTTGTGGCCTGAAACCACTCCCACATTCCTTTTTTTAAGGACGCTCGAATTCCGTTGACGTTCCATGAGTAGATTTGAAACATATGAATGACTCTTTTTTAGGGTTATGGGTTGTATTTTCTTTATTTAAAGAAATTAAAGTTTTTTACTTCCAATAGAAATAAAAATGAATGGCTTTGAGTGGACTCTATGAGGTAATTGCATTCGCTCTACAATTTAACTGTGACATTCGCATTGTGTTTAAGTACTTTTTGCAGCATTATGACAACAGATACTAATATAAAAACCGCAGAAGCCTTCTGGAAGGAAAGCTTAAAAGAAAAAATACCCAGTGATTGGAAAGAAGAAATTGACGGCTTTGAGTCAGAAATTTTTTTGAAGAAACAGGGTAAGATAGATGATAAAATTTTTGCTGAGTCTCGACTGAGACGTGGAGCGTACGGTCAACGCTATGATAATGGACATCGACATGATGGGACAGAGTCTCGCTCCTTAAATTTAGTGGATATGCATTTGACTAAAGGACCTGGAACTTATTGGAATGCACCAGGTATGTTGCGAATTAAGCTCCCCTACGGAGGGCTTAATCACGCGCAGATGTTGGTGATGGCTGATTTGGCAGAAGAGTACTCAGACTCTATTATTCATATCACTACGCGACAGGACATCCAGTTTCACTATATACATATCGAAGATACTCCTTCTATGTTTAGGCGTTTGGCTGCTGTGGGAATTACCACACAAGAAGCTTGTGGTAATTCGGTGAGAAACGTTACCGCTTGTCCTTACGCAGGGGTTTGTTCCGATGCTGCATTTGATGTGACTTCTTATGCCGAAGTTTTATTTCGTTATTTATTAGGTCACCCCGATGTTCAGGATTTTGGACGAAAGTTTAAAATATCCCTTTCGGGTTGCAGAGACTCTTCTTGTGGACTTTCTAGTATGCATGATATGGGGCTAATTGCCGTGACAAAGGAAGTAGATGGAAAGTTAGTTCGAGGGTTTGAAGTTCAAGTCGGTGGTGGCTTGGGAGCCGTTCCTTACAAAGCTCAAGTTTATGATGAATTTGTACCTGAAACAGAGTTATTGGCTGTGGTACAAGGTATTTGTCGTGTCTATGCTCGATTAGGTGAAAAGAAAAAGAGACACATGGCGAGAATTAAGTTTCTTGTCGCTCACTTGGGAATAGAAGAGTTTAAGAAATTAGTCATTCAAGAATTAAAAGAAGTCCCCGAAGACCCCCGCTGGAAGGAAATGATAAAGAATCGCCCAGATTTATCTGAAACTCCACTTCATACTGTTGATGAAGCCGTTGAAGGTTATGGATTGGCAGAGGGAAGGGATAAAGGTTTTGATATTTGGGCAGCCTCAAATATCCGACCACAAGCTCAAAAAGGGTATGTGACTGTAGCCGTTAATTTACCTTTAGGGGACATGACCTCATCACAAATGAGAGAGTTAGCTAAAGTAACAAGTCAGTTTATTAATAATAGTGTACGGACGACTGTAGAACAAAACCTTATTTTAAGATGGGTGAGAAAGCAGGATGTTTATTCTCTCTATCAAGGTTTATTGCCTATTGGGATGGCGCTTCCTGGGGCAGAAAGTATTGTGGATATTACCACTTGTCCTGGGACAGATACTTGTAAATTAGGGATTTCCTCTTCTCGTGGTTTGACCGCTGAGTTGCGTAAGCATTTGGCCGAAAAAGGGTATCAATTTGATGTTTCCCTTAAGGATTTAAAAGTTAAAGTAAGTGGTTGTTTTAATTCCTGTGGACAACAACACTTAGCAGATATTGGCTTTTACGGAACGAATCGGGTCATGAATGGTTTTGCTATTCCCCATTTTCAATTACTACTCGGTGGTGAGTTCTCCAATAATGGGGGAAACTATGGAATAGCCATAGGAAACTACCCTTCTAAAGCTATCCCACAGATTGTGGATAAGTTAGTTGATGATTATTTGAGAAATAAAGAGTTGAAAGAAGATTTTAGGAGTTATGTCCAACGTGTAGGAAAAAAAGAAATTGTTCTTTCATTAAAGGATCTTCTAAAGGTTCCTTTGTATGAAGAAGATAAATCTTATTACACTGATTGGGGCGATATCCGTGAGTTTACCATGAAGGATAAAGGGATTGGTGAATGTGCGGGTGAAGTTGTTTCTCTTACGGACTTTGGTTTGAAAAAAGCTGATAGAGAGTTATTTGAGGCTCAAATTTTAGTGGATGAAGAGAAGTTTCAAGAAGGAGGCGAGTTAGCCTTCCAAGCCATGAAACACGCGGCTCAAGCGATGATTAAATTGGTTAATATTGATATTTCCGAGGACTCAAAAGAGGTACTCACAGAATTCACAAAGGTTTTTTATGATACCGAATTAATTTTTGATCCTTTTGGCGGAGATAGATTCGTTCAGTATTACTTTAAAGCGCATGAGGATCAAGGAGAAAAATTCTCTGCTGATAGTGCTCAAAGACGTGTGGAAGAATCGAGACTATTTATAGAATCGACCCATAGTTGTAACATGAAAATTGCTCAGGAAGGAATCAAAGTATCTGCTTGATGCTTTGATGAGGAAGAAAATAATAATGGAAATTCAGAAAATCATTTGGAAAATATACTTAGCCGATAACGGTGGTTCTATTACTGCAGAAGACTTTTTTAAAGTGTTTAACGGTTGGATTCCCGATAGCCCAGAAGTCTTTATTGATGTAGCGGACTATCAGCATGTAGGTCAAGGCCCTCTTATTTTTTTAGTAGGTCATTATGTCGATTATTCTTTTGACAATGAAGAAGATCGCTATGGTTTGGTTTATAAGAGAAAGCAGCCGATAGAAGGCAGTGATGGAGATCGCATCAAAGCGACCTTTATAGAAATGTTAAAAGCGGCTCAAAAGTTGGAAGCGGATCCTCAATTTGAGGGGCGCCTTAAGTTTGATACGACTCAATTTACTTTTACAGTAAATGATAGAGCGACAGCTCCTAACACCTCTGAAACATATGAGCGAGTGAGTCCTTTGCTTCAATCGGCATTAGGAGCTTCATTCAAAGGAACTGAATTAAGTCTTGCCCATCAGAGTGATTCTGAGGTACGATTTACTGTCGATATAAAAGCAGGATCAGCACAGAGTCTGACGGCCTTAATAGCGAATTTGTAGTAAGTAAAAGTATCCTTTTGAAAAAAGGCGTTTTCTAAATAAGCTTTGGAACCCTTAGATAAAAAAATTTTGATTGTAGGTTCGGGTCTTGCTGGTTTGACCCTTGCTGTTATCTTCAAGAAAAGTGGAATTAATGTCGATTTGATTGAAACATCAAATCACTTGGAGCCTGACCCCATGGGTATGTTATTGTACCCTCAATCTCTTACCATTCTTAGGGAGCTAGGCCTAAATCAAGAGGTGGAATCTGGCTATCGGATTCAGAAAGGGCTACTGACAAATGAAAAGGGAAAGGTACTAGGAGAGCTGAACTTGAATAGTACGAGAGGAAAGTATGGGGATATAATTTCTCTTTTTAAAAGTACTCTTCATCAATCTTTATTAGGGTATCTCGACAAAGAGAGTGTTCAGCTAAACACAGAAGTAGATACAATTAATAATCATAGACATGGTGCAGAGGTTACTTTCAGCAACGGCCTTTCTAAAGAATATGCATTAGTCATAGGGGCAGATGGTATTCATTCTTCTATGAGGGAAAGGGTCTTTCCCCAAGCAAAAGTAAAAGCTTCTTCTCATAAGGCTTTTCGTTTTGTACTAGAAGGAGTTTCTCTTGATAATCATTCTGTAACGGAGATGTGGGGTTCGGGTAAACGATTCTGTTATGCTCCTATGGGTGGAGAGAGAGTTTATTGTTATGGAATGTTTGATAAAACTTGTTGCGATTATGCTAGTGGACTTCCTAGAAATGAATACCTACAAAGTATTTTCTCTGAATTAAGGGGGCAAGGAGGGGAAATGATCAGTCAGCTTTCTGATAAAAATAAAATAATTTTGAGTCAAATTAAAAATGTTTATTTAGATAAATGGTTTAAAAAAAGAGTGGTTCTTATTGGGGATGCTGCCCACGGTATTTCTCCTAATTTAGGATTGGGGGGAGCCTTGGCTATGGAAGATGCCGCTCGTTTATCTCAACAGCTTATCTTTAGCAATCAATTGAAACAAGGGTTAAAAAGCTTTGAAAAAGCACAAAAAAGAAGAGTCAGAAGTATTCGTTCTTTTACAGCGGGTATTGGTTGGTTGGGACAGTTAACCGGAACATCTTCTCAAGTAAGAGACAAGCTGCTAAAGTGGACTCCTGATGCTGTTTTGCTTAAGCTGATTCAGCCTGCGTTTTACAACAATGAGTCTTTGTATAAGTAGACCTTGTACCTTTACCCCAAGGTAATGGTCTTTTTTAGAGATTGATACTCTTTTCTGGTGACAATAAGAAGAACCGGAAACTGCTCTTTGTCCTCTGCTGTATCATATTCGCAGTGGTTGATCATCCAGACATAAGAATTGTTGTTGAGTGATAGCACGCCAAACTCTCGAGACTGGCCTCCATGGTTTTCAAAATAATCGGAACTTAAATTTTGGATAGCCCAGAAGATTCCATTTAGTGAGGTTTGACTCAATTGAGAAAGTGATTTGGAAAGAACAATGTAACCACCAATAAGTGTTTGTCGAAATAAATCATTGGCTGCTAACCTTTCAATTTGAGAGGGCGAGAGTGTGGAATTGGCAAAGGAATCATGAGTATTTTTCGAATGGGTGAGGTGGGAGGGAATAACCAGTAAACGATTAAAAGCCATTATATTTTGGTGATTAATTTTAAGTGCTTCACGATAACATTCTAAGGCATCTTGGTATTTTTTTAGATGAATGTAGGTATCCCCTAAGCGAACAAAGGATTCATCTAAGGCGCTGACCTTTGTTGAGATTGTAGGACGATTGGCAGTTAAGGTATTTCCTCGCTGTTGAGGTTGAGGGGGTTCAAGAGAAAGATCGTCACCAAATATTTGATTAATCATCAAGTTGAACTTGTCGTAGTATTCCATTCGGTCTCCGTTGTCCTAAGTGAGGGGTTTTAATAGATTATACCACGAAAGAAGGGCTATTTCACCTATAAGTTTCCTCTCTTTTTGGGCTAATTTGAGAAGTTTAAGCTTGACTTGACGGGTGTATTTGAGCAGTTTGAATCTTTTGATGACAACTATTACTATGTAACTTTTTGAAGCTATTGAAGGAGTAAGAAGGAAACCACGATGGAAAAACTGAATGCAGAGATCAATGATTTTTTAAAAGACGAAAATGGGCCTTATCAAAGAAGTTGGTTTTCACAAGAACAAAGAACTAAACTAAAAAGCATCATTTCAAAGTCTGAATCTGAAAAGATGGAGCCTTCCTATCAGTTTGTTGCAGGAGTGCTAAAAGTTTATGAAGGTGGAATAGCCTCCGACTTACAAGAAGTTGAAAACGGCTTAGATTTGTTGAAGGCAAGCGCAAAGTCTTCTTTTCTTCCCGCAACACTTGAATTGTCTTGGTTATCATGCTTTTTAAAAGATACTGGAGACCGAGAAGTTGTAAAAGAAGAAAAAGAAGGGACTCAAAGTCGAGAGTTTTATCGTATACAAGCGGTAGCAAAAATGCTAGAGGGAGCAAAGGAAAGTAGCTTGGTCGCTTTGGCAAAAGCATCCTCTTGTTCTGATTCTGATTACAGAGATGAAGAAGCTCAATCAATTGTAAAAGGCGATGGCTTCTTATCCCCTTTTGGTGGATACTTGTTTCCTGAAAGTGATGTGAGTAATTTACACCATCCTCGATTAATCCATCGTGAACGAACTCAATTTCAGTTATTCCTCTTTCAACAGGTGATAGCAAATCAAAATCAAAACCCTGAAGTTTTATTTGAAGCAACGGTGACGGCTTTTGTATTAGGAGAATATAGACAAGCAAAAGAATGGCTAAAGCTTTTAATTGAAGCAGGAGCGACAAATTCAGATGTATATGCATTGTTGGGTTTTGTGAATGAAAAACAAGGGGAACTAGAGCAAGCACAAAAACAATACCGCTTGTCACTTAAAGAAAACCCCAATCACCCTCTTTCTTCTACGAACCTAGCGTCTTACTACTTAGCAAATGGAAATGTTTTTCTTGCCGAAAATTTGTTAGAAGGAGTCTTGAAAGTAACCCCTGATTACCCTGAGGCATTGAGCTTATATGGGCGAACATTAGCATACCATAAGGAGCGACGCGATGAAGCGATGGAGTGCTTGAAAAAAGCGATTAACTTAGATGTTTCCGTTGCAGAATATCATATTAATTATTGTTTAGCTGGTTTACAGTTGGGCTTTGTGGCTAAGCTCCAAGGGGAGTGGAGTTATCACAAACAGTACATGCAGAATTTTACTGAAAAGGGAAATATGCGCCGTTTGTTTAATATCGTATTAGGGAAGTCAAAAGACCCTTTA
This sequence comes from uncultured Bifidobacteriales bacterium, assembly GCA_964557725.1. Lineage (GTDB taxonomy): Bacteria > Fibrobacterota > Fibrobacteria > UBA11236 > JADFYW01 > CAZLBO01. Next base: position 7,691 of record CAZLBO010000057.1, read on the forward strand.
CAAGATATTGGTATTGCTGAAATGCTCAATCAAAATGGATTCTATGAAGCTGCAAAAACATTTGTGCAAAAGGCTTGGAAGCGTGGTTACACAGTAGCTTCTGCTAAAAAAAGAGAATTTACCTATTTTGTGGGCTTTCAATCGGCACAGTGTGGTGAGTTTAATGTGGCATTGGATGCTTATCAGCAATGGGAAAAAGACGATAGGGTAGGGGGTGTGGCAACAACCTGTGTGGCGATGGTTTTAAATGACCTTGATCGTTGTGAAGAAGCTTTAACGACCATTGAGCAGTGTGACCTCTCCGACTCTAAGTTATCTACGATTAAGGCCGGGATATTATGGAAATTAGGCCGTAATGAAGAAGCTCTTGTTTTATATAATGAGGCCTTAAGTGTAGAAGATTGCGCTTTTACAACAGTGGATAATGGGGCTCGTTGTGCAATACAGACAAAAGATAAAAGTGTGGTAGAGAGTCTTTTTAAAAATATTGGGAAGAAGTGGAATGACTCTTCTCAGTTATTAGCTCTTAAGGGCATGTCTCGCATTGTAATAGGAGATGCCGAGGCTGCGATACAAATATTAGAAGAAAAATTAATGTCTGGAGAAGACTATCGAGTGTTAGAGATTCAGACAAAAAAATCAAAGGACTATGAAGATAATCTTTTTGCACCTTATTATGTATTAGGCTGTGCCTATATCGAAAATGGTTCGGAAAAGTTGAAATCATTATTGAACTTTTTAGGGACTAAGCTACAAGGGGGTGCCATTGAATGGGAAGTTCTCACATCCATGTCACATTATAAAAAAGGCTTGTATGAGGAGGCCCTTTTAGCGTTGACAAGCACAAATACATCTCCCACTGCAAACTTAACAAGAGCTCTTTGTTATAGAGAATTAGGGGAGTTGAAAGAAGCGAAGGTTTGGGCGGATAGAGTTTTGGAAAAGGGGTGGAAGGTTAAGCCTTTTTATCACCTAGAAGGAGATATTGCCGAAGTCGCCGAATCTATTTCAAGTATTTAAATCGCTTCTTGTAAGTGATTTTCTTGTATTTGTCTTTTGATTTGCTGAGTTCTAGTCTCTAAGCTAGGGTCTTCGATAAGCATTAGCTTTATTTTTTTAAGACTGTGGATCACAGTAGAGTAATCTCTTCCAAAAGCTAAGCCGATAGTGTGGAGAGAATTGTCTGTGAGATCTCTTGCTAAATACATGGCAATCTGTCTGGGGTGTGCAATATTTTTTTTGCGTGACTGTGAAGTTAGATGCCCGTGGGGGATGCTAAACTCTTTTGCTACTTGATCAATTATTTTTTTGATAGTGATAGGCTGGTTTACATTGCGGATGGTATCACCTAGTATTTGCTTAGCGATTTCAACTGTCATAGGCATATGATTAAACTTTGCAAAAGCGGATAGCTTGATTAAAGTACCCTCAAGCTCTCTCACACTGGAAGTAACAGAAGTCGCAAGATAGCCTAAAACTTCTTCATTGATAAAAACATTCGCATCCTCTTCATTCTTTTTTTGAAGAATGGCCATACGAGTCTCCAAATTTGGAGGCTGGGTATTTGCCAATAGCCCTGTATCAAAGCGAGAGAGTAATCGGGAATGTAGCCCTTTAATCTCTGAGGGTAATCTATCGGAGGTAATGACTATTTGTTTGTTGAGATGCTGAAGGCTGTTAAAGATGTTAAAAAATTCTTCTTGAGTACTTTTTTTCCCAGCTAGAAATTGAATATCATCAATAAGCAGTACATCCGTATTTTTATAAACCTGATAGAAAGAACGAGAGTCTTTGTTTTTATGAACAAATTCAATGTATTCTCGTGTAAACTCTTCTGAGGTACGATAAACTACCTTTTGGGCTGTATGGGCATCTACACAAAAATGTGCAATGGCTTGTAAGATATGAGTTTTTCCTAATCCTGTTCCCCCATATAAGACTAATGGGTTGAAGTTGTTGCGACTAGGGGATTCGGCTACGGCTAAACTAGCTGCATGAGCGAGCTGATTGCAATCACCTACAATAAAGTTGTCAAAAGTGTATGCTGGATTAAGCGGAAGATGAGAGTCAATTTCTGGTTTAGCCTTTTCAGGAATAACTTCTTCTTGATAAGAAGGGATCGCAGAAAAGGAGGGACTTTCAGTATAGTCGCTATTACAGGCTTTATCCAAATTGACAAAATCAACAGAAACATCTTCTTGGACAACCTTTCGAGCAGCAGTTTGAATGGTCTCTTTATAATGATGGGAAACATAATCCAAAACAAAGTTGTTTGGTGTGCCAATGATGACCGTGTTGTTTGTTATTTCGATAAGCTCTAAATTAGTGAACCAAGTATAAAAAGCAGCTTCTGGAATTTCAGACATTAAAATGTCTAAACAATTTGACCAGAGATCAGTTACTTTTTTTTCTATTAACAAACTATCAACATCCTTTGATTCAGTAAAACCGACGTTCAAATCGGTTAATAAACTAAGAAACTTACTTTCGAAGCGTCAAAGCAAAAAACAAGAATTCTTTTAAAATATTGTTTTTACGCATTTTTAGCTGTTTTTTGTTTTCCTAAAAAAAACGAGAAAAACCTAGTATTTTGGGGAAGTTTTTTTTAGCAGCAAAAAAAGAGAGTTTTTAAACAAACTATCAACAGGGCTGTTGATAGAAAGGGAGAAGGTTATTGCGGAGGGTTGGAGCACAAAGAATAAGGATATTAAGGGGGAAGAGTGAGATCCGATTGGGAGAAAAACCA
>CAZLBO010000058.1:0-10416 GCA_964557725.1 uncultured Bifidobacteriales bacterium
TCGGTTTTCAGTTCGATAGAACGCCCGCCTCGTTTAGGGTAAAGGCTAAATAAAACATACAGTAAAATAGGGAATAATCCATGTAAAGGATGAAAGCCTATGCTACAGCGTTGAGGATCGTAAACTGGGTTTGCTAAAAGATGATCGATATCCACTAACATAGTGGACATCATAATGAGATAGGTTTTCCTCTTTTTTTGACAAGAGAACACCCATACAGTTAAAAGGGGAACCGCAAAATGTAAGACCATGTGGAAAATTTGATGCCCCTTGGCTTAAAGTTCTTTCTAAAAAGATAATTAAATATTTAATAGCGATTCTGGGCAAGCCAGAATGACGAGAGGAAGCACAGTCATTCCAGGTTATTCAGCAACACTTTGTGTGTTTCATCGATCGGCTGTCTAGCCTCGCGAGGTCTGGAATATTTTGTAGTATATTAATGTAAAAGAGGTGTAAGAATGAAACTAAAACCAATTAAAACAAAAAAAGACTATCTTGAGGCCATAAAGGAAATTGAAAAAATATGGGACGCTTCTCCCAAAACTCCAATGGGGGATAAGCTCGACATCTTATCTACCCTTGTTGATTCCTATGAATCTACTCACATTGAGATATTACCTCCAGACCCCATTGAAGCTATCTTATTCCGAATGGATCAATTAGGCTTAAAGAAATCACTCTTAGCTTAAAGTTCCTGTTACCCTTTTAACTTCTTTAGCATTCCCATAATAAATCGAAGTTCTTTTTCATCGGGGTTTGCTCGTTGCCAGAGGTTGCGGAGGTGGCCTAATTTTGCTTTATCTTTTTCTCGTTTAAAATAATCAGCTTTATCTAACAAATTCAATAACATCGAAAAAGTATCCTCACGAGAAGCAAAAAGCGAAGGTTCTTTTTCTTGTGAATCTGACTTTTTTAACTTTCCCCTAGCAGGCTTAGTTATTAAAAAAGGATTATGAGTAATCAGTCCATGGGAAAACACCTCATGAAGTGCAATAGTCACTGCATGGGCTAAATTCAAACTCATGTCTCCATTAGGCAGTTCAATTTTAATCAAACGAGACATCAAGGCACAGTCTTCTTTAAAAAGCCCCTGTGATTCTTGACCAAAAACAAAGGCTACATTTTGGCTAAAGTCCATGGTCGGAACCGTTTCGATTAAATCCCATGTTCTTTCCGAAGCTTTGTCTCGATTCCGTCGACTAAAACCCACCGCCGTATGCACCCCTTGAAGTGCCTCTTCAAGAGTCGCACAATGCTTAGCGGCCTGTAAAATAGGGGTCGCAGTATAACCCGTTTTATAGGCATAACTATTTGCCCTGTAACGAGGACGTCCCACAATGGTGAGAGAATCTAAGTGATAGCACTTCATCGCACGAGCCACAAAGCCCACGTTTTGGGGGATTTCTGGGCGAACTAAAATAATTGAAAGGGGCATAATATTATGGGCTTAAAATATTAAGCCTTCCATAGTTTTGAAAAAACATCTTCATTAAATACATCGTCAAATTCTTTCATATTCTTATACGTCACATCCATAATTTCATCCCACATCTTATTATGTTCCATACACAAGTACTGAAACACCTTGTTCTTCCAAGGGCCTAAAGCCTTTAATGCGTTTTGATATAACTTCTTTCGCACTTCAAAAGCATAAGTTATTTTTCCATCAGGAGTGGTTTCCATTTCCATTTGTAATATCTTAGAATGACGGTAACCTTTTCGCAATTCATGCTCAAAGCCCTTCATCAAAGTTACAATCCCCAAAGAGACCCATAAAACTTCTTCCACCTTGAATTGAGAAATCATTTGAGTAATGACTTCTGTATAGGCCTGCTCCCAACCTTTAAAGTACATCATGGGGTGAATATGAAAGCCCACCTTAATGCCTTTATCCGCTACTTTACGAGCCGCTTTAAAGCGCTGTTCAAGGCTAGCCGTTTTATGTTCTTCATTTTGAATCACAACCGAAGGATTGAGTGACCAACTACAACAAACATTTTCGGGAATATCATTTTCTAAAAAATAACTGATGTTAGTGGTTTTAGTTTTAAGCTCTAAAATAATATTGGGGTGACGTGCGGCAAAATCGCAAAGATCCGTAAGGATATTATTTCTGTTTCCCCACAATAACGAATCCGAATACTCACCCGTACAAATGCGGTACCGTTTATTAGGGTCTATCTTTACTTCTGCCAACTTCTCTTTAAGATTGGTCGGTACTTTTATTTCTGGTTCATCATAGTGGTTTTGTAAAACACAATAAGAACATTCCATGGCACAATTATCTACAATATTGAGAACCTTGAGGTTACAACAAACCGCTCTTTCAGAAGCTGCAGGACAAAGACGAAAAATACGCCCTTTTAGCTCCTTATCACCTATCTGATATTTGGGAAAGGCTTCTTTTTGACCCTGTTCCTCATAAACCTTTTCTTTATTTTTTATCTGTTGGTAGTCTGTTAAAAAAGCTTTAAATAGCCAATCTCTTTTTTGAGACCAGGTCCGCTGGCTGTATTTTTCCTCAACTATTTTAAGCGATTCTTCTAAGTCCTTAAAAAAGGAGGGTTCGTCCCAAGTACGGCAATCCACCATCCACTGACCTAATTGACTGAGCTGTTGTTGAGAAAATCGATAAGTTTCTTCTAATAAGCAGAGGTGCTTCATGTCCTCTTTAGAAACAATATTTTGATACCCACCGAGAGATTGATTGACTTTTGTATTTGACATGGTGGGCTAATCTAATATAATTTCCCCTTTTACCCCAAACTCATTTCCCTACAAATATTGTCAAAATGAAAGCACAAAGACCCTGTGCCGTTTTGAGATTATTTTACTAGTTTTTCTCACGTCTTTAGGGGTGTTCTTGCAAAGAACTGAGAGTAAACCCTTTGAACTTGAAACAACTAGTATTGTTGGAAGGAAAAAGACTTTGAGATTAATAATTAATCGAGAAAAGAAAAATATTGATTCCGTTAGCACCTTGAATCAACTTTTGAGCTTTTTGAAGCTTGATCCACAAGGAATTGCCGTGGCTCTCAACGACGCCATCATCACAAAGGACACATGGAACACGTGCCCTTTAAAAGAAAACGATCACATCACTATTTTAACAGCCGTACAAGGCGGATAAATTTATCAACGAAACCCAAAGGAATTGAATATGGAAAAGACAGTTATCAATAAAGAAAAAATCACCACGGCGCCTTTTCCCCATTCTGAAAAGATATTTGTGGAAGGCAATCAAGAGGGCGTGAAAGTGGCCATGCGACAAATATCGCTTAAAGATAATGACCCTGTCATTGTTTATGATACAAGTGGCCCCTATACCGACCCTCAAGTAGAAATTGATGTACGTGTTGGACTCCCTTCTCTTCGCCGAGATTGGATTCTCAATCGGGGAGATGTAGATGAACTTTCAACGATTAGTTCTGACTATGGAAGAAAAAGATTATATGATGAAGCCATTGATTCCTTTCGTTTTAAAAATTTAAAGAAACCACTCAAGGCCAAAGAAGGGCAAAATGTATCTCAAATGCATTACGCACGCAAGGGGCTTATCACACCCGAAATGGAGTATGTAGCCATTCGAGAAAACCAAAGACGAGAAGCACTCGCCCCCGCTCAGGATTCAAGTACCAAGAATTACCTTGGCCCTATTACCCCTGAATATGTCCGTGATGAAATTGCCAAAGGACGTGCGATTATCCCCAACAACATCAATCACCCTGAATCTGAGCCTATGATTATTGGCCGTAACTTTCTTGTGAAAATAAATGCAAATATCGGAAACTCTGCTTTGGGTTCCAGCATCGAAGAAGAAGTAGAGAAAATGGTTTGGTCTACTCGTTGGGGGGCTGATACTGTTATGGATTTATCTACAGGCAAAAACATACATGAAACAAGAGAATGGATTTTAAGAAATTCTCCTGTGCCTATTGGGACTGTTCCTATCTATCAATGTTTAGAAAAAATTGATGGAAAAATTGAAGACTTAACATGGGAACTTTTTAGAGACACCCTTATTGAACAAGCAGAACAAGGGGTGGATTACTTTACTATTCATGCAGGCGTCTTGTTAAGGTATGTTCCTTTAACAGCTAAGCGTATCACAGGGATAGTTTCTCGTGGAGGATCTATTTTAGCCAAATGGTGTTTAACACATCATAAAGAAAACTTTTTGTACACTCACTTTGAAGATATTTGTAAAATCATGAAGGCCTATGATGTATCCTTTTCCCTAGGAGATGGTTTGCGTCCTGGTTGTATTGCCGATGCCAATGATGAAGCACAATTTGGTGAATTAGAAACCTTAGGCGAACTCACTAAAATCGCTTGGAAACACGATGTCCAAGTAATGATAGAAGGCCCAGGTCATGTGCCCATGCACTTGATTAAAGAAAATATGGATAAGCAACTAGAGTGTTGTCACGAGGCTCCATTTTACACTTTAGGTCCGCTCACCACAGACATTGCTCCTGGTTATGATCACATTACCTCTGGCATTGGAGCCGCTATGATTGGCTGGTATGGCTGTGCCCTTTTATGCTATGTGACTCCTAAAGAACATTTGGGATTACCCAATAAAAAAGATGTAAAGGATGGAGTGATTACCTATAAAATTGCTGCCCATGCTGCCGACCTTGCCAAAGGACACCCTGGTGCTCAAATTAGAGATAACGCTTTAAGTAAGGCACGATTTGAATTCCGCTGGGAAGATCAATTTAACCTTTCTCTTGACCCTGAAACGGCCGTGGAATTCCACGATGAAACCCTCCCCTCTCAAGGAGCTAAAATCGCTCATTTTTGTTCAATGTGTGGGCCACACTTTTGTTCAATGAAGATTTCGGAAGAAGTACGAGAGTTTGCAAAAGAAAATGGAATTACAGAGGATGAAGCCTTGAAAAAGGGTTTAAAAGAGAAATCAAAGGAATTTGTTAAATCGGGAAGCGAGGTTTATCAGTAAACCTGCTCAAAAAGGTTTACCCCATTTAATCAACCTATGTTGTCACTACTTGTTTTATCTCCCCCTGAGGAACCCCTCAGGGAAAAAGAAATTTTACTCTCGTTATTTGCAGAGGGCTTAGAGACTTATCACCTCCGCAAGCCACATTATACCGAAAGGGAAATGAGATTATTTATCAGTGACATCCCCTCCTCCTTCCATTCTCGAATTGTATTACATTCCCATTGGCATTTAGGCGAAGAGTACTCCCTTAAAGGAGTACATGGTTCTCCTTCTCAAGGAGTTTTACAAGCAGAACCCTCTTTTTTTTCACAGACTATAAGTCAATCGATACATCACTTTTCTGAATACTTTCAGAGCGCTCAAAACTTAAATGAAGCCCCTGACTATGTCTTTCTCAGTCCATTATTTAATAGTATTTCCAAACAAGGTTATCACGCTAAATTTAAGAGTGAAGAGTTAGAGCTTTTTTTCCAAGAACGAATTTTTCTTCCACAGGCTCCTCAAGTCATTGCCTTAGGGGGAATAGACTCCTCCCGTATTATTCAAGTCAAACAGTGGGGGTTTGATGGTGTGGCCTTATTGGGCTGTTTGTGGGATCAGAAAACCCCTCAACAAGCTCTCCATGAGTTTATTAAGATAAAAAACTTATGCTAGACTCCCCTGCCGTACTCTCTCTTGCTGGCTTCGATCCTTCTGGAGGAGCAGGTGTGTTAGCCGATGTCAAAACCATTGAGTTTACAGGAGCGACAGGGTTAGCTGTCATCACAGCCTTGACTCATCAGTCTCACTGGAAGTTTAAAGGTGTACAATGGCTTTCTTTTGAAGAAATTACCAATCAACTAGAACCCTTGCTTTTAAGCTATAACATAAAGGCTGTTAAAATAGGACTAGTCCAAAACTTTGATCAACTACATAAACTGATACAATACCTTAAAAATAAACTCCCTGAGGCCATTTTAATTTGGGATCCTATTCTCAAGGCCTCGGCAGGTTATGATTTTCACGAGAAAATAGATTCTTCTTTTTTTTCTCTCTGTGACAACCTAAACCTCATCACTCCTAATTACAATGAAGTACAAAAAATAGGCAAAGCTCTTTCCCTGCCTAATTCCGCGCATCGTTTAAGTCAACACTGCGATGTTTTAGTCACTTCCGAGTCTCTCCCGACTCTACCTGATGACGCCTCCATGATAACCGATAGCCTTTATCAAAAGGGAGTTCGAAGTACATTCCCCCATGCTCAAATTAAAGGGGTAGAAAAACACGGTTCTGGCTGCGTCTTTTCAAGTACTTTAGCCACCTCATTAGCCTTAGGAAAAAGCATGACCCAAGCCATTGAGCAAGCACAAAAAATAATTAAAATTTATTTAAAGAGTGATTCCTCCCTTGTCGGTCACTTTCCCTCTATAGAATCATTGCCCCTGACTCCAAAGGACAAAGGATGAAAATAGAACGGTTACAATTCATTACATCGGACAACCCCACGCGACCTCCACTTCAGCAAATCAAATTAGCCATAGAAGGCGGAGTGCGATGGATACAGCTTCGGTTAAAAAATAAGCCCTTTGAAGTTTATTTAGAAACCGCATTAGAAGCCCGAAAAATATGTAATGATTACCAAGCCACCTTAATCATTAATGACAATCTCAAAATCACTCAACTCTCCAAAGCTGATGGCATTCATTTAGGCCTTGGAGATACCCCTATTGCAGAAGCCCGAAAAATATTAGGGCCTGATGTTATTATAGGGGGCACAGCCAACACTCTCAAGGACATTCACCATCAAATCAGTCAAGGGGCTAATTACCTTGGTGTAGGCCCCTTTCGGTTTACAAACACTAAAAAAAACCTCTCTCCTTTATTAGGCTTATCGGGTTATCAAAAAATAATGGAAAGTTCTCCCTCAATCCCTCTCTTAGCCATTGGTGGACTTCGACTTGATGATTTACCAGCATTAATGGCATTGGGGTTACACGGTGTGGCTATTTCCTCGGCCATTAGCCATGGGGATCAACCCCAAGAGGTAGCCAAACAATTTATCGCGAAAATATCTTCTCTAACCAATAACATCGCCAAAGATGCCCACTCATTTCCCCCACTTCCATTCTCTCAAAAGGACAACTCATGCAACCTTTGATCATTGCTGACAAATCATTTAATTCACGTTTATTGACAGGCACAGGAAAGTTCAATTCTAATACTATGATGCGAGAAACACTGATCGCCTCAGGAACAGAACTAATTACTGTTGCCCTAAAAAGAGTGAATTTAAAAGACAAAGAAGATGATTTAATCCAACATTTAAAACACCCTTCTTTTAACTTGCTCCCCAACACCTCTGGAGTGCGAACGGCTAAAGAGGCTATCTTTGCAGCTCACATGGCTCGAGAAGCTTTGGGAACATCTTGGATTAAACTTGAAATTCACCCCGACCCTCGCTTTCTTTTACCTGACCCCATTGAAACCCTTGAAGCCACCAAAGTACTTGTTCAAGACGGTTTTATAGTTTTACCATACATCCAAGCCGACCCTGTTTTATGTAAGCGATTAGAAGATGTAGGGGTACAAGCCGTGATGCCTTTAGGAGCTCCCATAGGAAGTAATCAAGGCCTAAAGACTCGATCCATGTTAGAAATTATTATTGAACAAAGTAATGTACCTGTTATTATAGATGCAGGGATTGGCGCTCCTTCTCAAGCCGCTGAAGCCATGGAAATGGGAGCGGATGCAGTATTGATTAATACGGCTTTAGCCGTGGCAGGGAATCCTGTTTCAATGGGGCATGCCTTTAAACTTGCTGTAGAGGCGGGGCGCACAGCATGGGAAGCCCAATTAGGTGCCGTTGGGCAGAAGGCTCATGCCACCAGCCCTTTAACCTCTTTCCTCACACAAGAAGCCCCTACTCAAGCGTCTTCTTCTCCTTTAAAAGAAGCAAAAAACTCCTAAATAATATGTTTAAAGATACACTCAATCAATACTCTTGGGAGCAGACAAAAGAAAGCATCACGACAAAAACAGAAGCTGATGTTCGCCAAGCCCTTTCTCAAAAAAGTCACCGTACTCTTGAGGATTTTAAAGCGATGATTTCTCCCGCTGCCGCCCCTTTTTTAGAAGAAATGGCACGGCAAAGTCAGGCTCTTACCTTACAACGCTTTGGCAAGACCATGCAAATGTATATCCCTCTTTATGTTTCAAATGAATGTCAAAACATTTGCACCTATTGTGGATTTAGCCTCGATAACCCCTTGGCTCGTAAAACACTATCAGATGAAGAGTTAATCAATGAGGCCAAAGCCATTAAAAAAATGGGGTTTGAACACGTTCTCTTAGTTTCTGGCGAAGCTCAAACCCATGTGGGGCTCGATTACTTTAAAAGAGCCTTTAAACTACTTCGCCCCTTTTTTGCCCATCTCTCTATTGAAGTTCAACCTTTAGAACAAAAGGAATATGAAGAACTTATTCAATTGGGGCTTCATACGGTTTTAATTTATCAAGAAACTTATCGCCGTGAGACTTACAAAAGTTATCATCCAAAGGGAAAGAAGAGTTTATTTGATTACCGTTTAGAAACCCCCGAGCGCTTAGGGCAGGCAGGTATTTATAAAATGGGCTTAGGCTGTTTGATTGGTTTAGAAGATTGGCGAGTGGATTCTTTTTTTACGGCTCTTCACCTCAACTATTTAGAAAAGAAGTTTTGGAAAACTCGTTTCTCCCTTTCCTTCCCTCGCTTACGTCCCTTTACGGGTTCCTTTGAACCCAATGTGATTATGGAGGATAAAGAACTTGTTCAGTTAATTTGTGCTTATCGCCTTTTTAATCAAGACTTAGAGCTCTCCTTGTCTACGAGAGAAAGTCAATATTTTAGAGATCATGTAATGGGCTTAGGAATTACGTCTGTAAGTGCTGGCTCCCAAACGGCTCCAGGAGGTTACTCAAAGCCTGATGAGGCCTTAGAACAATTTGAAATCTCTGATGAACGAAGCCCTCAACAAATGTCTCAGGTTCTACAAAAAATGGGGTATGAATCTGTCTGGAAAGATTGGGATGTTGTGCTTTCTTAAACTACAAATTGACGATAAGAGAATCGCAATGAATATTATTTACAATCTTCTCATCGGTAGTATCAGAAATAGCGGCAATAAACATATTGGCGTGTTCATGTCCCATCACTAATAAATCAGCTTCTTTTGTTTCATCTACCACAGTGTCTATCACATTATTTGTTGTCACCACTTCAATTGTTACAGGCACCTTGGTTACGTTATGCTCATTCACAATGTCTTGGAGTTCTTCTTGAGTAAAACGCTTTTCAAATTCACGACGGGCCATACTTGGTACTCCCGCCATATTTGAGTTAATGTGTAAAACTTTTAATTCTCCACTGTACTTGTCCGTTAAATCTAAAGCTGATTTTAACACTTTTACATGTCCTTTAGGATTTTCAAAGGCCAATAAAAATTTTTTATAGTTCATGGTAATTTCCTTTTTTCAAACAACTCTCTTCAAAACTTTCTCTTGGAAAATTATAATATTATCAAAGGTAATTAACCTAAAAAAAGTGGTCAGAATTCGAACTTCTTTATTCCCACCCCTCCCTTATGCCGTACGAGCCATTATAACCCCTGCAATCATCAGCATGACATAAAAACCAGGCACTCGAATAGCCATCCACAGCCATTTATTCCATTTTAAGGCTGCATAAATTACTAATACAGAATGCCCGATAAGCCACCAAGGCAACTGTTGATTGACTACGGTAAAATAATGGGCTAGCCACTCTTCAGAAACAACCTGTCCACTTTGTCGCAACATCTCAATCATCTTATACTTAATTGCCATGTCTAAAAAAATATTCTTATCAAAAAGAAACTTTGCCCCCAAAAGAACCACCGCAAAAAACAAGTTCATCAAAGCCCCTGAGCTTTTAAAATACACATCATTTTTAGTTTTTAAGGAAGCAAAAATAAAGAGTGCCAAAAAGGCGAAGGCCAATAAACTTAGATAATCAAGCCCCCCAATAACATACAAAGAAAAAGCAACTTCCCCTGCCCCTAAGAACAAAGCTCCCCACAAAGCCTTCTTTTTATCCGCAAAAGAATCTAACAACACAAAAGCTATAATAGGAACCACCCCCATCCATAACATCGATTGATTCATTTTACTTCTTATCCCAAGTTGGTGTTTTTCCTTTTTTAAACAGGTCGAATTCGACCTGTTTAAAATCTGGATTATTCAGTTTTTCCCAAAGTCCGAGTAATTCTATTTTTATTTTATTTTTGTTCATCTTTCTATTCCTAAAGATACTTGTTTTTGTCCCAGTATTGACTAAAAATCAGCTCAAAAAAACCCACCACAAACACCACCACCAGCCACAACACAAAATTCCATAGATGGATATCAGATTCAAGACACTTCCGCCCGTAGCGTACTTTGGTACGTGAGGAAGGAAG
>CAZLBO010000059.1:0-10149 GCA_964557725.1 uncultured Bifidobacteriales bacterium
TTACTTGTTACGGTTCCGACTAACATGGGCGACCCCATGATTGAAAGATCAAAGATGGGGGACGAATTGAATTTGGTTCCGACCAATAAGGGTACTCTTCAGACAAGAATAAAAGAAAATATTTTTGCTATTGGAGATGCGACCAATATTCCCGCCTCTAAAGCAGGCTCAGTTGCGCATTTTGAAGCTGAAATTTTACTTGAAAATATTTTAAAATTTATAAAAGGTGAAGAGCTTAAAGAAGAATTTGATGGGCATGCAAATTGTTTTATTGAAACGGGACATGGAAAAGCTTTATTAATAGATTTTAATTATACCCATGAGCCTGTTCAAGGTCATTTTCCTTTTCCTAAAATAGGCCCCTTAAAACTTTTAAAAGAGACCCATATGAATCACATGGGTAAGCTCGCTTTTCGCTGGATTTATTGGAACATGTTGATTAAAGGTAAGCATCTGCCATTTATTTCTTCAAAAATGAATGAAGCAGGCAGAGATTACAATTAAAGGAGAAGAAATGGAAAAGGTATATGCAGGACAAACCATTGATTTGAATGATGAAGGTTACTTGAATCATTTTGATCAATGGACAAAAGAAGTTGGCGCAGAGATAGCAAAAGAAGAAGGAATAGATATGACAGAGGCACATTGGAAGATTGTTGATTATATTCAAGAACAGTTTAAAGCCGAGGTTTCTCTTTCTATACGCAAAGTAGGGAAAAGTGGAGTTGTTGATATTAAAACATTCTATCAATTGTTCCCTAAAGGCCCCCTTAAAACAAGTAGCCGTATTAGTGGGATTCCCAAACCTGTAAGTTGTATTTAACATTAAAGAGGATTATCATGGAAAATAAAGAAGAAAAATCAGTAAAAAAAATCATGCTTATTTTATCAAAGGCAACTTTAGATAATGTATACGCTTGCTTTATCCTTGCTAATGGTGCTCGAATGGAAGGGATTGAATCTGAAATATTTTTTACTTTTTTTGGCTTGGAAGCAGTAAATAAAGACAAGTTAAAAAAGTTACATGTTGCTACGGTAGGTAATCCTGCGATGCACATGCCTACATTATTAGCAGGCCTTCCTGGAGTGGAAGCCCTAGCAACAAGCATGATGAAAAGGGAAATGGAAAAATTAGATATCCCTCCTGTGGATGAGTTCCTAGAAATTTTAACAGCCTCAGGTACAAAATTATGGGGATGCAAATTAGCTATGGACATGTTCCATTTAAAGAAAGAAGACCTTTATGATGATTTAAATGGAGTAATTACGGTAGGTGATTTTTATGAAAAGGCTAAGGGTGAGGGGACTCATTTGATGTTTATTTAGAGAAGAGTATTTGCTACTTCCCAATAAACGCTTTATACTCTTCGCCGCTAATCAACTGGTCTCCTAAGTCGGATATCTCCATTTTAATGATCCACCCTTTTCCATAGGGGTCTTCATTAATTACAGCAGCATCATCCTGTAAATCCTCATTTACCTCAATGACTTTACCTGATAACGGAGAGAATAAATCAGCCACTGTTTTAACTGCTTCAATGGTTCCAAACTCTTGTCCTGTTTCAAACTCAGCATCTTGGTCAGGTAGTTCTACATAGACAATATCACCCAATTCACTTTGAGCGTGATGGGTGATGCCGATGAGGGCAATGTTATCTTCTATTTTAATCCATTCATGGGATTCTGTGTATTTTAATTCTGCAGGAATAGTCATAGTTACCTTTTATAATTTATCTAGAATACTTGAGATTAATTTTGTTGCTTGAGAGTTTCTGCTTTTGTAGGCACGAGAAAGTGTTTCCTCTTGATCCTCATCTTCTGCATTAAAATAAGCTCTTAAGTTTGAGCAAGCCCTAGACTGAGTTTTAATCGCTTCGATTAAAGTGCTTTGAATATTTGCGGCACCTTCGGGAACCGTTAGTTTTTTTGTTTCTTTTTTTAGTCGATTGGCTTGCCCCAAATAAGCGTTGGCTGTGCCACGGAGTTGCTCGTAGGCATCGTCCGATTCTACGCTTAAATTTACTCTGCTTACTTTTCTATTAAGGGTTCTTAGTTTTTCGACCAAGGCTCCCACTTCATTTTTATAAGCTTTGATTCCTGTCTGTGTTTTTTGATTTTCTTCCGCTTCTTTTTTGGCAAGCTCTTCGGAATTTTTGTTAGCCAAAGCTTTTTCTTCTGCTAAGGTTTTATCCTTCTCTTCTTGTGCTTGAATTAAATCTTGTTTTTCTTTTTCAAGCTTATTGACAAGACCACTCTCTCCGCCGACAACCATTTGAGTAATAAAAACCCCTGTCACAGCTACACAAATAAAAGCGAAGATATATGACGTGATCATTCGACCCGCCCCTTTTGAATTAATCGCTCCGACTAAAGTGCAAATAGTAACAAGCGCCATTAATGAGACTAAGTAAATTTCGATTTCCATAATAATTATCCTTTCTTGGGTACAAATACCTTTACAATCCTATTTGGATTGGCTTCCTCAATGTAAAATTTACGACCCTCAACTACAACCCAAAGCTTTTCCTTAGGGATTTCTCCTATATGGGCAATAATATAACCCGCAAAAGTTTGATACTCCCCTTTGGGGAATGAAAATCCTAGAATTTCTTCTACGACTTCTATTTTTTCTTCTCCTTCAATTACAATTCCGTTTTTCGATGAATTCAAAAAACTAGAGCGGAGGGGAGGGGTTTCTTCTTTTTTTGCTTTTTTCTCCACAATGTACTCCAATACACTCTCGATTAAAACAACACCTTGGTAGCTTCCAAATTCATCCACCATAATTAACAGTTCTTCTTCATTGTCTTCTAATGCACTTAATATTCCCTCTGAAGCAGAAACGATGGGCACAAAATGGGGAGCTGTCATGACTCTTTTAACCAAATCACCTTTATCTCTAAGGAAGTTAGGGGCTACAGCAAAGACCCCAACAATCACATCATTTTGACTATCGTAGACAGGGAGTAATGCATCTTCTTTTTGCTCTGCAATTTCTATGGCCTCTGCAATTGTATTATTGGGCGAGACTGTCTTAACTTGGCTCCTAGTTGTCATCATCTCATTTAAAGGAAACCGAGTGAAATTCAGAACCTTTTCTACCATATCTGCTTCGTCTTGAGAGAAGTGTCCCTCTTTTAATCCCATTTCTACGGCTAGTTTAATGTCTTCATAATTTACGGATTCTTCTTTTTCTCCAAAAACCCGATGAACAATTTGGTTTAGTTTAAAAACAAACCCTGTAATCACAGATCTTAACTTTAAAACGCCTATGACATTGTGAAAAACAAAAAAAGGAGTCACTAATAATTTAACGAGGCTATGGGCATGCCGAAGGGCAAAGCTTTTGGGAAGTATTTCTCCTAAAAGTAAAATGACGGAGGTTATAAGAAGCATTTCGATGAGAATACCAATAACCTGCTGGTATAATGTGCCTGAGCCTGAAAATGTAAAAGCTTCCATCACATGATGAGAGACCAATACAATCATAATATTAACGGTATTATTACCAATAAGGATGCTGGTTAACACCTGATTAGGGGTGTCCATGAGTTTAGCGATTAAAGCAAGCTTCTTCTCTCCCGATTTTTTGAAGCTTAAGATTTCTGCTTGGGAAAAGGAGAATAAGGCCGTTTCAATGGAAGAGAAAAAGCTGGATAAAAGAATTAATCCAGCTAATGCAAGGGTTTCAAGTATCAAAAGGTACTGGTACTAAAAGGGTAAGTCATCCTCTGGAGCAGGAGGCATACTCTCTGAACTTGATTGCATAGAAGGAGAAAAAGATTGTGCAGGTTGCTGATTATTGTCATAGCCACCCATACTTGATCCGCCCTCGCTTTGTTGATTTCTGCCACCTAACATCTGCATGTTATCCGCTAAAATCTCAGTCGTATATCTTTTTTGCCCGTTTTGATCTTCCCATGAGCGTGTGGTTAGTTTACCTTCGATACAAATCATAGAGCCCTTTTTTAAATAGCGTTCAGCAACTTCTGCTAATCCACGCCACATCACAATGCGGTGCCATTCGGTTTTGTCTACTTTTTGTCCTTGTTTATCGGTATAACGCTCTGTGGTAGCAATAGAAAAATTAGCGACCTTTGCTCCATTAGGGATAGAACGAACTTCGGGGTCTTTGCCCAAATTACCGACAAGTATTACTTTATTTAATGATCCAGCCATTTTTAGCTCCTATAGAGGGTGTTCCCTCTCTCTTAAGTATTTATTTTATTTTGTATGAAAGATAAAAACCTTTTGGTCAAGTTACCCATAGATAATTTGGAGAATCTTTGGCCTCGCGAATTAAAAAAGGCGAAAGTAGGCCTTCTTCTTCACCCTGCCTCTATTTCCTCTAATCGAGAGCATTCTTTGGTGCGATTTAGGGAAAAAAACAATGAACTTTTTAATATTCAGGCGCTTTTTGGCCCTCAGCATGGTTTTTTGGGGCAGACTCAAGATAACATGATAGAATGGGAGGGTTATCTGCACCCTGAATTAAATGTCCCAGTTTACAGTTTATATGGGGAACATCGAAAACCCACGGAAAAAATGCTGGCTGGTTTAGATGCTTTAGTGGTGGATTTGCAAGATGTGGGAGCGCGTTATTACACCTTTATTTAGAGTCTTTATCTCTGTATGGAAGCCTGTGAGTCACTCGGTATCCCTGTAGTGGTACTTGATAGACCCAATCCTATTAATGGCGTGGATACAGAAGGCGATTTGCTGGATATTAATTACCGCTCCTTTGTGGGGCTTCATTCCATTCCCGTAAGGCACGGAAAAACTATTGGAGCTTTGGCGAAGCAATTTAAAACAGAACGTTTTACGGAGCTTCCTCTTTTTGTTTTAGAGATGGAGGGTTGGGAGCCTACTATGTGGTATGATGAAACAGGTTTGCCGTGGGTTTTTCCTTCTCCTAATATGCCGAGCTTAGACACAGCTACAGTTTACCCTGGTATGTGTTTGTTTGAAGCGACAAATGTATCGGAAGGAAGGGGAACCACCTTGCCATTTGAACTTTTTGGGGCGCCGTTTATTCGGGGTTCTGAGTTTTACCATCAGCTCAACCGATTGGGTTTAGAAGGCGTTTATTTTAGGGAAACTTATTTTCAACCAGGATTCCACAAATTTGCAGGAGAACTGTGCCAAGGGGTTCAAATACATGTGACGGATAGAAAGCACTACAAGCCTTTTCAAATGGCTGTGGAAATCATTCGCTTGCTTCAAAAAGAGTACCCCAATGATTTTAAATGGAAAGAGCCTCCCTATGAGTATGAATACAAGAAGCTTCCCATTGAAATTTTAATTGGGGCTCCTGTGGAAAGTTTGTTTAAACGAAAGACTTCGGAGTTATAAATAGATGAACCATTCGTCTCTCACGGTTTTCTTTCTCTGTGCAGGTTATGGAAGTCGACTACATCCC
Organism: uncultured Bifidobacteriales bacterium; assembly: GCA_964557725.1. Classification (GTDB taxonomy): domain Bacteria; phylum Fibrobacterota; class Fibrobacteria; order UBA11236; family JADFYW01; genus CAZLBO01. Next base: position 5,420 of record CAZLBO010000059.1, read on the forward strand.
CTGACAGAAAAAACCCCTAAGCCATTGATTCCTTTTAAGGGAAAGAGTGCTTTAGAATGGAATATTGAAAAGGTGATCAAATTAAACCCCACTCAAATTATAATGAACACTCACCACCTCCCCCAAGCTTTTAAAGCGGTGAGTGAGAAGTATGGTATTCAAGTCTTTAATGAGCCTGAGATTTTAGGCACAGGGGGTTCATTAGGTTGCTTGAAGGATGTTTTATCAAAAACAGATTACTTTCTTATTCACAATGGAGATGTACTTCATACCTTTGACTTACAGGAATTTTATCAAAGAGGGAGAGAACAAGGCACTTTTGCTTCTCTGATAGGTATCGATCTTCCCAAAGTAAATTCTCTTACTTTTGATTCATTACATCATCTACAAGGCATACACGGGTATAATGGTTTTAAAGCAGTGGTTCAAAGTCAACGGCTAACCTATAGCGGAGTCGCTCTTTATCACCGAGACTTTCTTAATTATTGCGAAAGTGAAAACTCTGACATTAAGAGCTCTTGGATAAAGGCTCTCAATGATTCTCAAAAAATAGAGGTTGTTGATTATTCGCAGAAACACTGGTTTGATTTTGGAACGCATGAAGATTTAAAAAAGACGACAGAATGGATGGAAAGAGAACACAAAGTAAAAGCTTGAGGCGGTTTTTCTGCCCCTTGGATTGTCTGTATAACTTTTCCATATTATAGAAATGAGAATACTATCATTTGTCTTAATCTTAATTTCACTAGGGCTTCTGCTTCCTGGAGTTCTATTTCCCGTCCTTACCATTGACGCTTCTATTACTCTTCCCTTATTAGGGAAAATGAATTTAGGCTCGGAAACAAGAAGCGTTTGGGGAACAATTACCTTTTTATATGAACAAAAAAATTATCTCGTGGCGGGATTAATCTTTTTGTTTAGTGTGATTATTCCTAGTCTTAAAAATTTACTTCTGTTTTATGTTTTGTTGCCTGGGCAAGGAGGAGGCAAAAGAGGGATCTTTGCTTTTATCAAAAGAATTGGAAAATGGTCGATGGCCGATGTTTTTGTAGTGGCTGTCTTTTTGGCTTTTCTTTCGACAAAATCAATGCAGGGTTTTAGTGCGAGTTTAGAGAAAGGTTTTTATTACTTTCTGGGTTATTGTTTACTTTCTCTTATTGCAACGGAGTTTATTTTATTTGTTTCCCCTAAAGAGTTAAAGAAATGAGTGGGAACAAAAGTGACTTCAATGCTGTTTTAAATCCGAATCAAACTAGTGCTAGTTTGCTTGTTCGGTATGCACGATTTGTGGCTGAAAAGGCAGAAGATAAAGAGCGAGGGGAAAAGAAGCTGCTTGTCGTATATGACTTATACATTAAGGCTCGAAGCTATGCTTTTTGGAATAAACTTTTTTTTATTCTTTCGATTATAGCCTCTTTTAGCGTTTTGATATGGCCTTCTGTGGGCGTAATTGTAGAGGGATTTGGAAAAGAAAAAGGATTTTTGGCATCAGCAATTATACAAACTACCATTACAGGTTTGGCAGCATTGATGTTTACGTTTTATAGTCAATATAAAAATAAACAAACATACATGGAAAACTTGATGAGGTATGCCGTTTTTTCAGAAGAGAGTGTGAATGTTTTAAGTCGAAAGATAATAGAAGAAATGGTGAAAATTGATAAAGGGTTTAGTTTCTCAGAGGTGCTTTCTAAAAAAGAAAAGTAGCGGTTAAATAGGAAAGAAGTAGTAGACTATAAAAAATGCATTACTTTTTTAAGTTTATTGTTGAATAGGGTTTCATTTTTTAAAAAATAGAAGTATGTTCTTTTAAAAGAACAGGAGTGTGGATAGGATGAAACAAAAAAATCAATGGAAAGTAATGCTGTTTTTTTTCCTGCTACTTTCTTTTTCCTTTATTCAAGGGCAAGTTGTATACAGTGATTTGTTAAAGGTTATTCCCTCTCAGCCGGCTGTGAGTCAGAAAGTAACTCTTAAATTGTACCGCCATAAATTATGTTGTTGCACAAAGTTTGATAAGACGGTTCAAATTGATCAGGCTAATCAAAAGATAAATTTAATTCATCAGGCGGATACAAGAACTTGCTCTACTTGTCGTTGTATTGTTCCCCCTGGAGCATGGGTGGAGTATTCTTTAGACTCTTTAAAGAAAGGAACTTATGAAGTGACTCTTTCTGAATCTATTTGTGATAAAACTCCTTGTCAACGCACCATACTGAATCCCCAAAAGATAGGTGAAATAAAAGTATCTGAAACTATTTATCAACTAGATAAAACAGGCCTGATTTGTTTGGTAGAACCTTGTCGTTATTTTTCTGCAACTCAGCAAGACTCAAAGGTAAAAAGAACTATTTCGGCTGTTAAAACACTCAAAGGAGATTATGCCTGTGTTGCGTGTAAAAAATATGTTCCTTGGATTGATGGAGATGTGCCAGTAAAAGGCTATTTTGAAGTCGATTCATTAGATAAATGGTTGTCACCAGATACAATATTTGTAGTGACGGAAGTCATAAGCGAAACAGATATTAAAAAGGGTGCAGAGAAGAAGGCAGCTTTAAACCTTTCTCGGTTTATTTCTTATCAACAAGTAGGCAGTCAGTTTGTTTTTGAAATAGACAAAAAGCTTATTGGAAGTGAATTGCAATTGTATGATTTAAAAGGTAATCTTCAGCTTAAGCAGAAGATTATAAAAACGTCCCTATCGATTCCCTTAGAAAAACTGAGTGGCAGAGTTTATTGGGCAGAAGTGCAAGTAGAACAAAAGATGTTGCGATTTAAGCTTTGGATAAAGCCCTAAAGGTTTACTGTAATACAGAAAGGATAGCATTTAACTCTGCCTTTTCTAAAACGAACCTTAAGCGTTGAAGTCCAGGTTTTATGTATTGCTTAAAGGAAGCTAAGTTTTTTTTATGACTTAAAAAGGCGTAAGCTCCCATGGCTTGCATAATTCTTTGGGAACCAGCTAAGTAGAATTGATGTCGGGCCTTATCTAAAGAGAGGGGAGACGCTGTTTTTGAATGGTAATATTGAAAAAGCTCTTCTATTAATTCTTCGCTCAGCATACAATAAGGGTCAAAAAGTAAAGAGGCTAAATCATAATAATGTGATCCTAAGCGGCTTCCCTGATAATCAATGACACGCACTCTTTCATTTTGAATCATAATATTTTGACTTTGGAAGTCGCGGTGCATAATCGTTTTGGGTTGGAGGTCGACTTCTTTTGCAAGTTCTAAAAAAGAACTCTCAAGTTGATGGTTCTCCTTTTCGGTGAATTGAAGATGGCAGTGTCCTTCCAAATACTCTTGCTTAAAATAATGAGTTTCCCATAATAATTGTTTTTGATCAAAAATTCGGGATAAGATATCAGGGCTTTCTTGATGTTGCTGAAAGCACTTGGTTTGCATATCAATTAGGGTCTGAATGGTTTGTAAATAATAAGTCTTTCTCTTTTCTTGGGAATGAATCACTAAATCATATAAGCGGTGGGTTCCCAAATCTTCTAATAAAACTTGTAGGGCTTCATCGTCAATGCAATAGACACGAGGGACAGGGAATTGGAGTAATCGATAGAATTGTGTGAGCCTTAAAAATCGGGCAAAATCTTTATCTTCCTTTGGGGATTGTAAAAGAATATAAGTAACAGATTTGTTTTGGATACGGTAATAGAAGCGGTTTGAGCCTGCTGTACCTGCTAATTCGATGGTGGCTTGATTGTCAATTCCTTTGCTATTAAGATATTCAAGGATGACTGGAGAAAGGTGATTAAAGTTCATCACTTTAAAATGCTTTTTTTTAAGAAAGAAAAAAGTTTTTTATAAAGGAAATAGGTGGCAACTAAATATTTAGGGAGCAGGAGTATTCCAAAGCCCCTCTTCCTCTCGTCGTTCCCAAATATCTTTAGACATTTTATCCCATTTATCAAGGATTCCAAAATTTGTCTTTTTTCCTGCTTTTTCTTCTGACTTAAGCTTCGAACGGATTTTGTCAAAAACAGCCATGTATTCCGAGGCCTCTTTTGTCTTCTCTAACCGCAAGCAAAGGGCGATGACAATATAAACGGTTTTATACTCTACATTGGGGTCGGGTGCGTTTGATTGGGAAAAAGATTTAGAGAGAAGCTTAACGGCTTCTTCATAAGCCTTAAGGGGCTCTTGCCCTGCCTCTTTTTGCAAGGCCGCAATGCGTAAAGCATAAGAGCCTGCTTTGTATAGGGAGTAGGGCATCTCTAGTTTGGCTTCGACTAGGGCACGGTGCATAGAGAGTTTATAAGATAAAATAACAGGATCTCCGCTTCGGGGTATTTTAAAGGCCCCTGCAGAGTTTTTAACTTTTTCCATCATTTTTTGACGCATGGGAATAGACTTTTTGAGATCGAAAACAACGGCAGATCCAATATTACTGGGGGCTTCTGAGCGAGTGATCATGGAATAGGTGATAAAATCTTTTTTGTCTGGTGAGGCAAAAAAGCATTTAGGGCAAACGGTTACGGCCATATTGGTATAATTAACAGTTTTTTGTCCAGGTAACACCTTATAGGTTGGTGCCATAAAACGGTCGTAATAAATCACTTGGGATTTAGCCTTGAGTTCATAACAAAGAATATCTCCTTGTTTACAAATCGGGCAGCGTACTTTAACAGAATAATAGGAGTCGGTTTGTTCGCCCGCTATTTTTTTAGGCCCTTTGGGGGCGTTTTTGCGAATATCTTCTAGGTAATTGAGGTTGATTTC
>CAZLBO010000060.1:0-10136 GCA_964557725.1 uncultured Bifidobacteriales bacterium
ATGTTTGGGTTTACCGTTAAAGACAAGAGCTTTGTTGTTGGGTAAAAAATCACCTTATTCTATTTAATAGGTTTCACTCTGGGGTAAAGCGATGAAGGCAGGAGTTATATTGCCCGCAGGGGGAAGCGGAACGCGAATGGGTATGGATTTACCCAAGCAGTTTCAGGAAGTGGGGGGTAAACCCCTTTTTCTGTATAGCTTAGAAGTCTTTCATAACTTAGAGGAAGTAGGGGAAATTGTTTTAGTACTTCCCAACAGCTTTATTGAAAAGTATACATGGGTTTCTCGTGATTTTAAAAAAGTAAAAATAACCTCAGGAGGGGGAGAACGCTGGCAGTCTGTTGAAAAAGGGTTTAATCTTCTTTCCCACAGTGAGGTGGTGGTGGTCCATGATGTAGCGAGGCCATTTGTAGAAGCAGAAGTGATACAAAAGGGAATTGAAAAAACGAAAAAGGGAATAAGTCATATTGTGGCGGTACCTGCGACGAATACGATTAAAAGAAGAGAGGGTGAAAAGGTTATTGAAACCCTTAATCGAAACCAATTAATAGAAGTACAAACTCCGCAGTTCTTTCCCTTATCTGTTTTAAAATCTGTATACCAAAAGATACAAGAATCTAAAATACCACAAGAAAATTTAACAGATGAAGCAGGGATGGTTGAATCTTTAAACCTCCCCGTTCATTGGATTTTGGGAAAAAGTAAGTACCGAAAAATAACTCAATTAGAAGACATGGAATGGGCAGAGTGGATGGTTGAGCGATTAGAAAAAGAAAAAAGTGAGGGTTTAGCTTGATTAAATTGGGAATAGGGCAAGACAGCCATCGTTTAGAAGAGAACCCAGATAAACCATTATTATTGGGGGGAGTCGATTTTTTAGAATCCTACTCTTTATCGGGTAATAGTGATGCCGATGTGGTGTTACACGCTTTAACCAATGCCATTTCGGGCATTACTTGTCGGCCTGTATTAGGGCCTGTTTCCGATAAATTGTGCCAGCAAGGGGTGACGGATAGCCGTGAATATCTCAAGCCTGCCTTAGAAGACCTTCAGCGTATTGGTTACAAAGTGACCCATGTTTCTTTTACCATTGAATGTAAAAAGCCTAAAATTCTACCTAAAATAGACGAGATGCGTAAGGTGATAAGCCAATTGTTAAGCGTCACACCTATGGATGTGGCTATCACTGCGACCACTGGAGAAGGACTGACGGACTTTGGAAAGGGCTTGGGAATTCAAGTTTTTGCGATGTTGACTGCTCAATCCCTCTCATAGAGAAGCCTTTACATTTACTTCCCTTGGGGGACATTTTTAAGAATAAATGGATTAAGGCTCAAAACAGTTGCGTGTCAACAGATAAACTGTATCTTATGAGCTATGGATAAACGTATTAAAATACATCAATGGCTTTTATTAATTTCTCTTTTTTTAGGGGTAAGTATAGGAAAGCCAAAGAATGAGCTTATTTCCCCTTTAGATGATTTGCGTGATTCTATACATGCGGTAGATATTCAAATTGCTATGGAAGAACGGAAGGACTCTTCTAACTTCAAGCTAATAAAAAAGTATGAAGTAAAGAGTGAGAATTTCAAGAAGAAATATGCCCAAGTAAAAGATGAAATGATTGAAGACTTAGAGACATTAGAAAAACTTAAAACAATAGAAGCAAAATTGGTAGCAGAAGCTCCTTTTGAAGCGGAAGAAAAAGCTGTTTTGTCTGAGGTAAAAGAATCTTCCCAATGGGTTTGGATTGTTGTTTTAGCAGGAATCTTTTCTGTTGTGATAGGAGGGTATCTTTTTTGGAAAAGAAGAGAACGGGAATACGAACATTTTAAAAATAAAATTGATTCAAGTACGGCAACAATTCCTATCACTAAAGCAGGTGATTATAAAATGGACGCGGGGAGTTTATCTGAAATAGCGGGTAAACAGTTAAAGAGTCAAAGCCTTTTTTCTGTAGGTTCTGGTTGGGCCGATGATGAACCAGAGCCTTTATCTGTTGTGAAGGAAGATCCTGAAACTTTAGAGGAGCCTCTTGTATCTGTTAATGAAAATCCAGAAAACCTTGTAAGCGAAGGCTTAGAATCGACTCAGAAGGCAGGAGTTTTACGTTTGGCAAAACGAGGAGCTACCGCCACCGAAATTTCTCAAAGACTCCGAATTAGCCGAGAAGAAGTGGAGTTGATAATACGGCATAATTTAGAACAGAAGTATTAAACTGTTATAATCATCAAAAACAATTGGTGAAACCATGGAATTAAACCCAAAGTTATCAAATCAAAATGCGGTGAAGTCGTCCTCTCCCTTACAAGAAGGGGGGCGTGTCAAAGGCAAAGTTGTTGCCATACATAAAAATACGATGGAAGTACAAGTAGGGGGTAAGGTTGTAGAAATCCCCTTAGTGAAAGAAGCACAGGTAGGTTTAGATGTTTTATTGGATAAAAAAACAGATGAATTTATAGAAGTCCTCAAAGTGGAACAGGGAATAAAAAAAAGTACTGTTAGGGGTTTTGATGAATTGATGCTTCAAAAATTAGAGGTAGACTCTCAGTATAAAGCCGATAAGCTATTGGGAAAAGTATTATTAGGACGTGTGGTTGAGCAAATAAATCAGGGGGAGGTTAAAGGGGCTAAAACACAATTACCTTTATTGACTCTTATTGAAACGCCTCACCAATTAATAACATTAATTTCGGATAGCCCTTTAGACAAGGGAAGCCTTGTCCATTTTAAAGTAGACTCTTCGAAAGAGGGACTTCAGCTTCAATTAGCAACGGAAGAAAATAAAATTCCTAGGAACCTGTTACTTTTATTGGTCAATCAAAAAACTCGTTACCATCCTGCTTACCGTTTAGCAATGGATTACTTACAACCAGCCGCTTCGGAACCTTTTTTTGAAAAGGCCGTGATTGATTTTGGGAGGGAGTTAAAAGAATCGGGGTTGTTTAAAGGAGACCAGCTATCTCTCCCTGTGGGTGAGGGGATGCCACTAGGCTTTTACATGGAAAAATTATTTAACTTGTTTACACAAGATAAATCTCAAATAGAAAGCGTATCTCTAAAAAATTGGATAAATGTGATTCATCGTGATCCGTTGATCGAAGAGCTGTTGTCTCAATTTGAACTGGCTCCCAATGAACAACTTAAAAAAGAAGAACTCCTTCTTTCACAAAAGGTATTGTTAAAGGGAAGGATTGGCGATTGGCTTCCTTCTTCTCCTTTTAATTTAGATCAATTAACCTCTCATTTAGATCAACTTATAGAAAAGGGGACAAATGAGAAGCTGATGCTGTATAAGCAAGTAGTTGATGCTTTAAAAGTGGAACACTTTTTACAAAACAGTGCTGATGGAGCTTTTTATTCGGGGCATGCGTGGAATGAGGGCAAGTGGAATCGGATTCGGTTTAAATGGGAACAAAAAAAAAGAAGTGGGGGGAAGAAAGAACAACAAGTTCGATTTTCTATTGAAACGGAAACAGAAAAGCTAGGGCTTGTACAAGTAGATCTGTCTCTGGATAAAAAAGGAGTCACTTTTTCTTTTACCAATGAGCATCGAGAAATACGTGACTTACTAAAAGATGAAATTAAGGTATTGGAAAAAAACTTATCTCATTTAGATTTTAAAATTGTGGATTGGAATTACTCATTAAATAGAATGAAAGGAATAAGCTCTTCCTTTTTATCGGGCAAAAGCTCGGGAGAAGAGGGATCGAGTTTGGATATTAAAATATAAGATGCCAAGATATCGTTTTATTGTAGAGTATTTGGGGATAGACTACCATGGTTGGCAAAAACAACCGAATCAAATAACGGTTCAACAATCCTTAGAAGAAGCTTTTTCAACATGTAGCCGTGAGACAATTAAAATTATGGGTTCGGGGCGTACAGATGCAGGAGTTAGTGCCTTGGGGCAGGTGGCTCATTTTGATAGCAATCGAGAGTTAGAGGTAGAGCTTATACAAAGATCGGTTAACGCCCTTACGGGAAAAGGTTTGTATATCCGCGAACTAAAGCTTTGTGCCTTGGATTTTAATTCTCGATTTGCGGCTTGCGCGCGTTATTATCAATACCGAATTTCCTTTCGTCCTCGTGCTTTAGAACAAAACCAAACTTGGTTTGTTTTTGAGCCTCTCAATCTCACTTTATTTAAAGAAGAGTTAAAGAGGGTTGTAGGGACTCATGACTTTGATTCTTTGTCTATTTCCCGAAAAGATGGAAGATCTACGGTATGTACTATTACTCGGGCAGAGCTTGAGGATAGGGGGGATGGGGTGATTATTCATATTGAGGGAAACCGATTTTTGCATAAAATGGTGCGTTCATTGATAGGCGTAAGTTACGATGTGGCTCGTGGGTATTCTTTACCTGGGTTGATGGATCGAATTATGAGCCAACAGTTTAAGGGAGAGCGAACTTGGGCCCCAGCTCAAGGTCTTTGTCTTAGGAAAGTAAAGTATCCTGAATAGAAAAAAGGAACCGTGGCGAAACTCTAGGTAATATTTATATTTCCTATTGATAAATAAATCATAGGCATAAATAGCAAGGGAAGAGCAGATGGATAAGAATGGAGAAATATTGCGGTTGCTTGTTTTTATAATACTTGGCTTAGTTTTAGGCGGTATTTTAGGAGAAGTACTTGGTGCTGTATTAGGCCAAATAGGTGAAATGAGTGGGGGAGGGGCTAATAACCCTGTCAGAAGCTTTTTTATTACCGCCTTTGAGCCTAGTTTTGGAATTAATAATAGCGGTGTGATTGACCTTTACATGATTAAGTTAAGGTTGGGAATTGGGTTTAAGTTTAATGCTTGTAGTGGTCTTGGCTTAATTGCAGGGCTTTACATCATGAAATGGTCTAAGTAAAAAAAATGAAAATTAAAGATATTGTTGCAGGAGTTCATTCAGGTGATCTAAACCCCACAGAAATAGTGGCTGAATCCTTAAAGAAAATTGAAGCGGCTCAAGAGAGTAATGCTTACATATCGGTTTTAGAAGAATCGGCCTTAGCGAAAGCAAAAGAGATAGAGGCAAAAAGAGCCGCAGGTAAACCATTGGGTAAATTAGCGGGTGTTCCTATTGCGGTTAAAGATAACTTGGTGTACGAACATGGAAAAACTACATGTGCTTCCAATATTCTAGAAGATTTTAAATCTCCTTACAGTGCAACTGTTTTGAATTTGATTGAAAAAGAAGATGGAATTATCATCGGAAAAACCAATTTAGATGAGTTTGCTATGGGTTCTTCCACAGAAAATAGTCATTTTGGAGCGGTTAAAAACCCCTTAGATTCGTCCTTGATTGCAGGAGGCTCCTCAGGGGGATCAGCGGCAGCAGTGGCTGCGGATACTGTTCTCGTTTCATTGGGTTCTGATACAGGGGGGTCGATTCGTCAACCGGCTGCTTGTTGTGGGGTGGTGGGCTTAAAACCAACCTATGGCAGAGTCTCTCGTTATGGCTTAGTGGCCTTTGCTTCATCATTAGATCAAGTCGGTCCTTTCGGAAAGAGTGTCGATGATGTTGCGACTTTGTTGTCCGTTATTTCAGGAGTTGATGAAAGAGACCAAACGAGTGCGGATTATCCTATAGTGGATTATAGTTTGAATCTTGATCAAGGGATTAAAGGAAAGAAGATTGGAGTACCTTCTGAATATTACAAGGATCTTTCAAGCGATATAAAAGAACAATTAGAAAAAGTATTAGGAAAATTAGAAGAACAAGGGGCTGAATGTATTGAAGTCTCATTGCCTCATATGGAATACGGTGTAGCAGCCTATTATATACTGGCAACCGCAGAAGCTTCTACTAATTTATCTCGTTTTGACGGAGTGCGTTACACTAAGCGTTCAAAATCTGTAGGTGATTTAAAAGAACTTTTTTCAAAATCTCGTTCAGAAGGTTTTGGCTGGGAAGTAAAGAAGCGAATTTTATTAGGAAGTTATGTTTTGAGTGCAGGCTTTTACGATGCTTATTATGCACAAGCACAAAAGGTTCGCCGTCAAATTAAAAATGATTTTATGTTAGCCTATGAGAAATGTGATGTCATCATAACACCAACAATGCCTGGTTTACCCGCTAAGTTGGGGTCTTTTGTAAAAGATCCGTTATCCGCTTATTTAGAAGATATTTTTACAGTAGGTTTAAATTTATCTGGGCTTCCGGGGGTGTCTGTTCCTGCTACTCAGTTGAATGGTTTTCCTTTGAGTATGCAGGTGGTAGGCAAGCCATTTGCAGAAGCAGAAATCTTACAAGTTGCAAAAGTCATAGAGGGTTTGTCGTAAAACTTTTTTGTTTATTAAAGGCAACGGTTCTCTTGGGGGCCTTTCTTTTTCTGAATTGTTCGACACGGAGTCACAGGCCTTATTACGATAGAGAATTGGGTGGGTATGTTACGGGAACAAGCTCTGGTAAAGAAAAAATAAAAAAATCGGGTGAGAACAAAAAAAGCCCTGAAGATTCAAAGGAATATGATTCACTGAATCAAGATTCTGTAGTGACGAGTGAACCACAAGAAGCCTCGGACGTTCGCATAAAAAAGCTTGTTAAAGCAGCACGATCTTATATAGGTGTTCCTTATCGTTGGGCAGGGACTACCCGTAAGGGGATGGATTGTTCTGGGTTAATGATGACTGTTTTTAAACAAACCCTTAATATTAAATTACCGAGAAGCTCAAAGGAGCAATCAAAGGTAGGTGTTAAGGTGGCACGAGAGAACTTGAAAGCTGGTGATTTAGTTTTTTTTGGTGGCTTTTCAGTGGATCATGTGGGGATGTATCTCAAAGACAATCAATTTATTCATGCTGCTACTTCAAGAGGAGTTGTGATTTCTGATTTAACGATGAAATATTATGTGAAACGGTATAAAGGAGGCAGGAGGCTTATCCCCTGAATAAAATGGACAAACAGCAATGGGTTTTAGTCACCCAAAATAAAGGCAAAGTTAAAGAGTTCAACTTACTCTTTAAGGAATCAGGTATTGAGTTTATTACTTTAGATGAAATAGGCTTCAAAAAAGAAATTGAAGAAACAGGAACAACCTTTGCAGAAAATGCGTTGATTAAAGTAGAGGCTGTTCGCCCCTTCACCGATCTTCCTTTATTATCTGATGATAGCGGTTTAGCTGTCGAAGCCTTAAATGGCGAGCCAGGCGTTTACTCCGCTAGATACGCAGGGGAAAACGCTACGAATAAGGAAAACAGAACAAAGTTATTAAATAGTCTAAAGGGAATTGAAAACCGAAAAGCCTATTTCGAATGCACCCTCTGTTTCCTCAAAAAAGAGTCCCTCCCTTTAGACTTCACTGGCAAATGCCAAGGAAGCATCGCCCTCTCCGAATCCGGCCAAGGCGGTTTTGGATACGACCCCCTCTTTATCCCCGACAATCACCAAGAAACCTTCGGCACCTTACCAAGCCAAGTAAAAGCCTCCTTAAGCCACCGAGCAAAAGCCTCGAACCTCTTAAAACACCACTTACTTTAAATTTTCGTGTTTTGGGGATCCTTGTGCTTAAAGAAAAGCAAAAAGATCACAAATATAGCCGCCGCCGCCGCACACAAAGGCCACCAGAAACCAGCCCAATTGGCCAGCATATCTACATTCGCAGAGTTACCATAAGCCTCGCCCATATCCTTCGCATTAAAAGCATTCATAAATAATTTATTATTGACAAACTCTGCTCCGATATACATTCCTAAACCTTGAGTAAAGAAAATCAACATAGACTGTGCTTGGCCACGAATTTTGATATTTGTGGATTGATCCACATATATTTGTCCTGTAACAAAAAAGAAATCGTAACAGATACCATGCAGTAAAACACCACCCATAATCAGTAAAAAGCCTGGATGCATAAGGGAGATACCATTTTCCATAATTCCTTGTCCTGCAGCTAATGGGAATAAGGCATAACGCACAACCCAAGCTCCAATTCCAAAAAGAATCATCTTTTTTACACCTAGTTTTCTGAAAAAGAATGGCATGGCAAACATCATCAGTGCCTCTAACCAAGTTCCTGCATTTTTCCAACTGGCGTAGTTGATAAAGCCTTGAAGCTTCATTTGGTTTTGTAAATAAGCGTAGTAGGCTTGTAAGGGGATACAGAGAAGAAAAGAACAAAGAACAAAGATAAAGAAGGAAGGATTTTTAAACTCTTTCCAAACATCCACAAAAAACAAAGCTCCTAAATCAATGGGTTCGCCTTTTTTAGGTGCTGGTGTTTTAGGCAAGGAAAAGCAAAATAAACCTAATAGTAGAGCAGCACCGCCAGCTAATAGAAATTGGTTAGGTGATGACTCACCACCGACAACCTTTCCGAGAGAATCTTTTGTATTAAAAATGATTAAGGCTAAGGCCCCAAAAATCCAACCAAAAGTCCCCCATAAACGTACCAATGGAAATTGTTTAGAACCGTTGGTTAAGTGTTTAAAGGATAAAGAAGCAGTTAAAGCAAGTGTAGGCATATAGCAAAGGGCATGGAGCATAATAAATAGATTAAAGAGAGAGCTTTTATCCCAAGTCATTCCGAGAAAGTTAACGGATAAATATTGGACTGCTGCAACATAACCCTCAGTTCCTTCGACCCCTACGGCAGATGCTGTGGTGACGAGTGTTCCGGCCATACCGCCTATAACGGGAAGCATGAGTAATGCGCCCCCTGCTAGGAGAAATAAAACTCCGAGAATTTTTTCTGTATTAAAAAATCGATCAGCAAACAACCCGAGAAAGAAGGGAGCGACCATTGCGGCAATGGGAATTGCGCCATAGCAATAAAAAATACTGTTGCCCATGTGTTCTAGGCCACCTACATAGGTAGGGATAGAGACAAACCATGATCCCCATATCCAAAATTGCAAGAACATCATGATGCTCAGTTTGACATAAATACTCATTTACTTCTCCTAAATTCGGGGGATAATATTTTCTTTAGTTTAAAACCAAAGACTTCCTTTACTTGAGGAATTTAACCTTGAGGCTAAAAAGTATTAAAAATTATGAAAATTAGAAGAAAGAGGGTTTAATATTCGAAAGAAAGAAAAAGGGGGCATTATTGAGGCTATTTTGTGATAAATGGACAAAAGTGACAATAATAATCTTCCTCAATGAAATAAATCAGATTTAAACTATCTTTTCTACCACAACAGAAAAGAGCTTAAATTTCTTTAATTTTGGGCCTTTTACCATTAATTTAACTTTTTTATTTTTATTTCTTGATATTTTTTAAACTACAGAATATATTTATAAAAGGCGTGATAGTCGCGTATAGAGGAAACTAGGTTTAAAAAAGAGATTTTTTTTACACTACAAAACTGAATATTATGAAACAAGACAATTTAATAAGCTCCCCTAACAAAACAACGAGGTCCACAATGGCACACGTAATTTCCGGTCAAAGGAAAAATAAAAAAAACACTTCATCAAAGGAGAGAGCAGCTAGCTTATTTAGCTCTTTATTCTCAAGGATAAATGTGTTGTCAATAGTTTTACTTTTGTTGTTATCAACAATGGCGGTACAGGCACAACGAGAGCGAGTGGATACGAAGGATCTTAACCGTTGGAATTATCAATTACTTTACGGTATGCGAGAGAACTCGCTAACATTATATCCTCAAACAATCACTAAAATTCTTAACAGAGATGGTATAACGGGACCGGAATTAGAAACGAGGCTTAAGGACTTATCGCAATTCACTGATACAACATGGATAAATGAGTCTTTTATTTATGCAGTAGACACGCTTCCTGTCATTGTGACTTTAAAAGGAAATGGAGCTAATTGGACGGGAGTGTTATACATAAGAATTAATGATGCTCTTAACACGAGGGTTCCTTTGCTAGAGAATCATTCTACAGGAGCTAATAAAGTGGTTAATGTAACGGAGCTATTACGTGGTCTAACCCCACCGATTGAAATCCCTCTTGATACCATTACTTTTGAATATAAAACTTATGCAAAGAATCAAAAAAGTATATTAACAGGCCAAAATATTAATGTTGGGCCAAAGGCTGGAGCTAATACCAGTTCAAGGTTTACAGGCCCTAATAATGATCCGAGTCATCCTTTTTACACAAGTACCCTTAATCAGGATCAGGGAGGGCATAGCTTTTCTTTGACGGGTAGAATGAATGAGAATGAAGTCCTTTTC
>CAZLBO010000061.1:0-10084 GCA_964557725.1 uncultured Bifidobacteriales bacterium
CGCTTTTTGTTCTCCTAACACCCAACGTATCGCATCGACAATATTCGATTTACCGCATCCATTGGGACCGACAATTGAAGTGATCCCATCTTTTGGAAAGTTAACTTCTACCTTATTAGCAAAAGACTTAAACCCATGAATTCTTAACTTAGATAGATACAAAACTTACTTCCTCTATTCGAAATCCGAATCCCCCCATATATAGCCTACAAGGGGCTTTAACCCCTTATCCTCTTGAAAATACCAACTGAAAAAGCATTCTCACACCCTAAAAATCAGATTAATTTATAAAGAATTCCTTAAACTTTTTGTGAAATCCCCCTTTTTCAAATACAATCTATTTTGGGTTATTTTCTCCCAATTCACAGGTTTTTAGTACAAAAAGGCCAAAAAAGAGCTAAATAGTGTATTTTTACTCATTATGGTTCAACCGAAAAAAATATTAGGCATCGATTTTGGTGAAAGAAGAATGGGTGTAGCCTTAACAGACTCCTCCTGTACCCTAGCCACAGGTTATACCACCATTGATTGTAAAAAGAACCCCCAACCCCTTCTTGTTTTGTGTAAAATAATAGAAGAAGAGAATGTTGCTTCTATCGTCGTTGGTTACCCCTATCGAACAGATGGAAAGCAAGGAGGGAAAACAGAAGACGTGGACGTTTTTATCAAAGAACTACAAAAGGAGACAGCACTCCCTATTTTTAAACAGGATGAGAGCTACACCTCCGAAAGAGCACAAGAAATTATCCGCTTTAACCGTCCCTCTAAAAAGAAACGCAAAAACTTTAAACAAGCCAAAGAAGAAATTGATAAAATTGCGGCCACTCTTATTTTGCAAGACTTTTTAGATAAAGGAGAAGCTTAATGCATATTTCACCCTGTGGTTGGTATTGCTTTAACTCCCCTAATCCAGAATTATGGAATATGGATGATTCTCCAGAAAAAACAGATCTCCATTGTATTGATGGAAGCTGTAGTATTGAATTACTCTGTGCTCGCAAATCAACAGAGGCCATTGATGATGAAATTTCTCAAATGCACGAGGACTATTTAGAACAAGAACATATCCTTCCCGAAGAAACCATTCTCTCCGAAAACCCTTTTAAAGTCAAATACTATGTAACCCAAGGTACAGGTCTAGATGAAAATAAGAGGATTATTGGGCATGCATACTGGAATAATTATTGCATTTTTATCCAGTACAAGGGGGAGCAAAATACTCAGATGGAACTAAAGGTAAAAACCTTTTATGATATCCTTAACAGCCTACAACCCCTTTCAGAAATTTAAAGATTTAGATTTCGTTCCCTTCTTAAAGAGGCTTTAAGCTTCTCACGCACAACCTTTAAATCCTTATGATAGCGCACATCTTTGAAATCTTCAAAAGCCCATTCCGTAGGCCAAAAAGCTCTTTTCGAAAATGTCAATAACATGTCTCCATACACCCCTTGCCCCAAATACAATTTAGTCCCGCCCCACTTAAAAGAACCAAGAACTACTTTGTCCGTATCCATATACCCAATATCTAAATTATATACTCTTTGGTTATCTCGTAAAAATTCATCCTCAACCTGTTTACACACCTTTTTGTATGCTGGGAGTTCCGAAGGGTCAACCAATGTTTGAAAAGAAATAATTTGTCGGTGTAAACCTTCTCCAAATTCATCGGCATAATAATCTGTAACTTCAAAAGCCAAACGGCTTCCTTTAAAGTCTATCTTTGAAAATGATTTTTCTAAACGAGAATAGAGTCCTTCCGAACTCTGAACTTTTGAAGTCAGTATAAAAAGAAGAAGCTTCGCTTTAATTGTCACTCCTATTATCCCCAATTAAAGCGTATAAAAGTTTAGTCGTACAAATACATAGTATTCATACGACATCTCTTTAATACTTTTTAGGCACCAATGTGGGATCGCCACCTAACTTCTTGTACTTTTTAAAGTGCTTTTTGGCTGCTTTTTTGTTAAAGAATTTATGTTCAACCAATCCTAAGTATAAATACGGATCGGGTAAGTCTGGACATAATTTAATCACATAATTAGCATTAGATTTTACTGGCTTTTCATACTTTCTTGCCCAGTTTACTTTCACAAAAGTCATCAACACATTACAATCTTGTGAGTATTCTTTAATAATACCACTCATCTTGCGATGTGCTTCACGTAACTTCTTTCTTGCAACTAGTACTTCTGTTTCCGCCATAATAGTAAATTTACTTTTAGCATTAATTTTAACGGCTTCATTCACTAATTTAACAGAAGCCTTTCCTTTAAATAAAGCCAAATTTGCTTTAACCAAGTAGTAAATCAATTCGACGGAAGTGTTAATCGCTTTCGCTTTTTCTAAGTGATGAAGAACAGCTTCCTTCTTCCCTTCTTTTTCAAAAACTTTAGCTAACCCCATAAAGCCTTTGGCTTTCCACTTCTTTTCTCTATGACTTTTTAACTGTTGAAAAAGACCTTTAGCATCCTTAACCTTATTTTGTTTTAACTGAGTCAAGCCCAAGTAATAAATGGCCTCTGGATAACTTGCTTTGTAGGACAATGCAGCATTAAATTCCTTTTTAGCTGCCTTGTAATTACCGCGTTTATAGTAACATAAGCCATCCATATAGTAATATTCACCATTTCTTTTATCCTTGCTTTTTAGCTTCTTGACTGCTACTTGTGCCTTATTAATTCGTCCCATAGAAAGATTTGCACTCGCTAAAGCATACTGGAGCAATGGCTTCTTTCCAAATTTAGACTTGTTTATGACTGCAAGTGCCTTTTTAGGGTCTTGATTCTTAATATGGATATTGGCTATTTGAGACACTAATTTAGCTGATGTCTTTTCTTTATTCGCCGCCGTAAAAAGAATTAAGGCTTGTGTATAACGCCCTTCTTCAACTAAAGCATTTCCGTATTTAATTTTATGTTCTGCTCTTAGCTTATTCTTTACGGGTGCCCAGATAGCTATCGCCTTCTTAAACTCATCTTTATCGTAGTGTAACTCGCCTAAAGTCCCTGCGTAATCACCGTTTCCAGGATCATACTTAAGTGCTTTGACAAAGTAATCTTCCCCTACTCCTTTTTGACCTCGTTTAAGAGCTAATTTTCCCAACCAATAATAGCCTTTGTGATAAGTCTTCTTTTTGGCCACAACTTGCTTAAGTAGCTTTTCTGCCGCAGAAGTTTCTCCCGATTCCATTTGAATACGAGCTAAACTGATACGAATATCTGTCCCCTTCGCTCCAAATTTGATCGCTTTTTGTAAGGCAGATTTTGCTTGAGAAATCTTCTTCTTTTCAAGAAGAATGTTTCCATAATTTTCCCAAACAGTCTTATCCTTTTTTGTATGCTTGATGACACGACGGTAAAGGGCTTCTGCCTTCCCATAGCGTTTTGCTTTATATTCAATTAATGCTAACTGAGTGCTAGCCACTCGGTTATTTGAATCAAGGGCAATGACTTCTCCATAAACCTTAATTAAAGCATCCTTCTTTTTAAGCGCCTTTAACAGTTTCATTTTAGCCAAAGCCACTTTAAGACTTTTTGGATTTAATTTAAACGACTTCTCATACGCCCCCAAAGCCAAACTTTTCTTTTTAAGTCCAACATATGAGTGCCCTAAATACATCCAACCTTCAGCGTGCTTGTTCTCTTTTTTAAGCCCAATCAACAACCTTTTTGTTGCTTGTTTATACTTCCTTGCTTTTGCACTTGCAATTCCCAAATAAAGATTTGCTTTGCTATTTCTAGGTTTTTTCTTAATGATAGCTGCAAACTGAACATTAGCCTTTTTAACATTTTTCTTCGCAATATAAAACTCTGCAACAGATACTTTATATTCTATTTCCGAAGGATAGGCTTTAACCAATCGCTCTAATGTTTTGAAAATTCCTGCAGAATCCTTTGTTGTTTTATATAGCTGATACAACTTAGGTAAAGCTGTACTCTTTTTAGAAGTTGCATAGTACTTTTCAAAAGCGACAACGGCTTTTTTAGGTTCTTTCAGCTTTGTATAAATTTTCCCTAAATAATTGGGGATTCCTTTTTTAAAGCCCGATGCTTTCTCAAACATTTTAGCGGCTTTAGACCAGTCTTTATCTTCATAAGCAATTCGACCTCTATAGAAGTAAACTTCTTTACTTGATTTATTTTTAATCAAGTAATCCAAAACTTTTACGGCGTCTGGATACTTCTTTTGTTTAAAGAATAAGATAGCTAAGGGAAGTGAACTCTTTGCCTTTTTAGGAAATCTCTTCACTAATTGAGTTCCAAAAGCAGCCGCTTTACTTGGCTTCTTCGCTTCAATGTATGATTTCAATAGAAGGAAGGCCATTTCTGAATTTAATTTAGATTTAACTTTTGGATTCTCTAGTACCTTAAAAACCGCTACATAATTTTTAGCGGCAACCTCAAGTTTAACATAAGGATAGATATACAAGGTATCCGATGAATTCTTAAGAACAATCTTTTTAAGATAAACTTTTGCTTTTTTCTTATTACCCGATTTTGCATAAGCCCTATATAACCCAAAAGCAATTTTCTCATCGTATTTCCTCTTGTCCTCCGCTAGAACTAAATGGGCCTTTGCCTGAACAATCTTGCCGTCTTCAACTAAAGCTAAACCATACTCTCGTTGGTATTTTTTGTTTTTAGGTTTTAAGTTTACCGCTTTTTTGAAGTACCCTATTGCTTCCTTTTTCTTTTTAGCTTTTTGATAGATTCCACCAATGCGATAAGCCATGGCATGATCCTTTAAATTCAAGTCAAAAAGTTTTTTGAGGATTCTGACTAATTGAGTATTGTCCTTTTTCTCTTCATAAATTTTAGCTAAAGCAATTAAGGGTTTCTTATTCTTAGCCTTAAGCGTTGACCATTTATGTAACCATTTTGTCGCCTTTTTTGTCATCTTCAAATCTACTGCAATTTGTGAAGCATTGGATAAGGCCTTAATATGACTTGGGCTCTTTCTTAGTATTTCTTCATAAACGGTAATCGCCTTTTTTGTTTTTCCTAGTGATTTTGCATACTGAAACTTTGTTTCTGTATCATTAGGAAAGGACTTATATCCAATTTCTAAGACCCCTCTAAGCTTGGGTGACTTATGTTTTATAGAAAAAGCTAATACTTTATCATATAATTTTTTGTTTTTTGGATCATTTTTTAATGCCATGTAATAAGCAGAATTTGCTAAAGAATACTTTTTCTTCTTCTCCATGACTCTCGCTAAAGGAGCCTGTAAGCTTTGATCAGACCTAGAAGCCTTTAATAAAAAGCGTTCAAAAGGCATTAGGCTCTTTACTTGATCAAGACGGTAATAGTAGTGTGCTAACAATGCTCGTCCCTTTTGATAAGACTTATCTTTATTAACCAACTTTCTCAGACCATCAATTTGCCCTTTCTTAACAAACTTCAACTCTGCTAATTTGTACTTATAAGTTGAAGCCAGTTTAGGCGTTTTATTTAAAGTCTTAAGAGTAAACATCATTCTGGCAGTGTCTTTTCTATTCTCTACCAAATGATAAAGAGTGATTAGTGATTGTTTATCTTTAGGGTTCCTATTGGTCCATTGTTCAAAGCTTTGAATAGCTCTTCCTGTATCTTTTTTTGCTAATCGGTCTTTCGCCAAAATCAATTGATACTTCTTATACCCAGGGTCTCTCTTAACCATCTTCTCAACAGCCACCATGTATTTTTTCTTTGCACCTATTTTCTCATACAATAACGCTAAAGTATCCATGATTTTCAGTGAATTCTTTTTCAACTTCCATCTTGATTCATAAATAGGAACTGCCTTTTTAAACTCACCGGCCTTCATAAATGCAATTGGTACAATCGGTTCTTTTTGAGCAAAGTTTCTATCTAACTTAAGCAATTTGCTCCATACATCAGAAGAAGCCTTATACTTCTTATTAAAATAATAAGCTTTCGCTAATTTGATATTTTCATTAATCGTAGGTTTTTTAGTACTGATAAATTGAAACAACTGTAAGTTTTGAGTTAAATCATTATCAGATACAAGAAGATTACCTAATGCTCTAGCGAATTTGATATTATTTGGTTTTAAGCGATATGCTTTAGCATAGGAAGATAAGCCAGTTCCTGCAAATTCTTTTCTTGCATCAATTTTTCCAATTAAAAACCAGACTTCCGCATTCTTAGCATCTTTTTTACTGACTGTCGTGAGTAATGTTTTGGCTTCTTTATATTTTCCAGCCTTATACTTCATCATCCCTAAAGTCAGACTGTATTTCCCTGCTTTTTTAGGTTCTAGTTTGATTAGCTTCTCTAAAACCTTGATGTAAGTCGTCAACTCTGAAGTTTTAGACTTAACTAATGGAAGTAAAAATTTAAATCCAGCTCCATTCTCAGGGTTTTTTGTAATCCATACTTTACCATTTGAAATTGCTTTAGTGGTATCATTTGCTTTTAAATCCAACTTTGCCAACGTCAACCAATACTTTGTCGTTGTTTTATCTAAAGCTGTATATTTTGTGATGGCATTTCGTAACTTAAAATCACTCGCCTTTGTCTTTTCATAGGAATCAATTTGAACTTTCCAAATATTCTTGTCCGTAGCATTAGCTTTTAGATAGACCTCTGATAATCCTGCTGACAATCTATACTTCTTATTGTTATAAAAGATGTTAATTGCTTCTTTGCTCTCAGATAAAAGCTTTTTGTCCTTTTGATAAACTGCGGTATAATTTTTAAGGGCAAGTGCTTTACTCTTCTTGTCCTTCTTTAAAGAGTATCCTCTTGCTGCCAATAACAAAGTATAAGCATTTGCACCAGGAGTTGCCGCTAACTTTGCTACCTGTGCAAAGTGCCGTTGAATCTGGGCATTTGTGCTAATAGTTTTAGGCAATAACATTGCGTATTCGGTATTTTTAGGTTTCACCTTTAAGGCTGCACGTAAATGCTTATAGGCTATCTTCTTCTTATCTTTTTTAAGGGCTAACTTTGCCAATTCAAATTGAGAAGCATGAGCCGCAGAATCTTTTTTAACTATAAAGCCATGAGCAACCTCAAGCTTTTTAGGATCCTTGGTAGAAGTCACCAATTTAATCAATAACTTCTGTGACTCTTTATCCTTTGAGTTTTTATTTAATAACCCCTTATAGACTCCCATTGCTTGATCCACTTTTTTGTCTTTCTCATAAACTTCGGCCAATTGAAGCGAAAGTTTTCGACTCTTCTTTTTAAGAGGAATAAGTTTAACCAAGGTGGCGGCTAACTTTCCTCGTTTACTTGGACCTCGATGTAAACCAACTAAATGCTCTAATGGAACGGTACTCTTTGGTTCAAGCTGTACCCATTTATTGAGCAATGCTTCTGCTTCTTTATTCTTCTTAATGGCTAGAGCTGCTTTTGCTCCCCCTTTAACGGCTCCTTTATTGGACGGCTGTGCTTTTAAAACTTCTTGATACAATGCTAGAGCCTGGCTATTTGAACCCAATGCTTTTGCATAATCAAATTTCAAGGTCATGTCTTTAGGAAAAGACTCTACCCCTATTTTCAAAACCCCTCTTAATTCAGACGATTTATTCTTTTTCCCATAATCATATACTTTGTTAAAAATCTTTCGATCTTTTTTATTATTTCTCAAGTATGCAAAATAGGTTTGATTGGCTTTTCCTTTCTTCTTCTTTTGAGCGTATACATCGGCCAATGGTCCAAGAAGCTTCTTTTCTGAACCTACATTAGCTGCCATAAATTTAAGATAAGGAGTAACCTTAGCCATTTTTCCTTGTTTATGATAAGCAACAATTAAAAGAATTTTTCCTTTTTTATAGCTAGGGTTCTTCTTTACCAATGTTTTTAAAACAGAAATGTCTTTCGTCTTTAAAAACTTAAGTTCTGCATATTCAAATTTATATTTATTATCAACACCAGAAAGTTTATAAAGAGCCTCTAAAATCTGAAGAGTTCGAGAAGTATCCTTTACTTGTTTCACTAAACGATAAACTTCAAATAATACTTTTTTGTCTTTATTGTTTCTGGAAATCCAGTTGTCGTAATAAAGAATTGCTTTACCCTTTTTACCTTGTGCGACCATTTCGCGTGCAAGAACTAACTGATAATCCTTATAAGCAGGTTCTATTCTAACAATATTTTTGAGAACCTTAATGTACTGTGGTTTTTTGCCTAACTTTTTACTTAACTCCGCTAACTGTTCTAACGTTTTTAAATCCTTTGGTTTTTGAGCAGCTTGTCTTTCAATAATAGGGAGGGCATCTTTTAATTGTCCCGATTTCAAAAAGGCCTCGGCAACCATAGGCTCTCTATCGGCAAACTTAGTATCTAATTTAAGAAGGTCCTTCCATACCTTTGCTGATTGACGGTATTCTTTGTTAAGAAAATATGCTTTGGCTAATTTAATACGGTTATCCATAGAAGGTTTTTTTGAACCTAACTTTTGGAAAAGGCTCAAGTTTCCTTTTAACTGCTTATCCGTTTTTAAAACAGAAGCCAAGTCCTTTGCATAAGTGATGTTTCCCGCATCCAAGGTATAGGCTTTTTTATACTCTTTCTCTCCTGTTCCTGTAAACTTAGAAGAGCTCTCTATTTTACCCAACGCATGCCAAATTTTTGCATCTCTGGGGTTCCCTTTTGCTGCAGCAACCAAAAGAACTTTTGCTTCTTGTAGGTTTCCACGTTTCACTTGAACAAAGCCTAATTGCTTTTTATAACTAGCGGCTTGTTTTGGATTCAATTCAATTAATTTACCCAAAACCATACTGTAAGTTTCCTTATGTAATGATTTTGTTTTTACCAAAGGCAAAAGAAACTTATACCCTTCAACACTTTGAGGATTCTTCTTTACCCAGCTCTTTCCATGATTAACTGCCTTCGAAGAATCTCTTGCAGCTAAATCAAGCTTTGCAAGATCTAACCACCACTTCTTTGTCGTCGGATTCAGATTCAGATATTGAGTCATCGCCTTTCTCAATTTCTTTTTATCCGCTTTTAATTTAATCAGTGCAATGACCTGTATTTCTAAGACTTCTTTATCTTTTGGATTCGCTCTTAAAAACTTTTCTGCTAAGCCACCCACTATTCCATAATTCTTACTTGCAGCCAAAGCCAAAATAGGTTGACGCTCATCATCAAGAATTTTTTTATCCACTCTATAAGCTTTAGCAAAACTAACTCCTGCCTTTCCTAAAGCTTTATTTTGATAATGCCCTTTGCCCACTAACATCAAAACCTCTGCAGAAGCACCTGGTCTACCTGCTGCAACTTTTAATGCTGAAAAATGTAACTTTATTTGTGCTTCTGTGCTGATACACTTTGGTAACAAGGCTGCATATTTTCCATTTTTAGGTTGAGCCTTCAAAGCCAATTGCAAGTGCTTATATGCCGACTTTTTATCTCCCTTCTCAACGTATAATTTAGCTAACTCAAATTGAGTTCCATGAGCATTAGGGTCTTTCTTAACCACATAAAGGTAGGCGTCCTTAACCGTTGCTTTATTTTTAGTCGCTAACTGAAGATATAGTTTTTGTGCTTCTTTATCTTTTGAGTTCTTATCCAATAATCCTTTATAAACAGTCACAGCCTTAACATCCTGTTTATCTTTTTGATAAACAGTGGCTAGTTTTAAAGAAAGTATTCTTGATTTTGGTGTCAAAGTAATCAACTTCACTAATACAGGTGCTAACTTTTTATTATCGCTACTCGCAGAGTGAATGTCCGCTAAGCTCTTTAATGGCTCCACGTTTTTAGGTTCTAACCTTACCCACATATCTAAAAAGCGAACAGATTCTTTTCTGTTTTTAGACTTAAGAGCGGCTTTAGCCCCACCTTTAACCGCCTCAACATGGGTGGGTTTTGCATTTACCACTTCTTTGTATAAAGCTAAAGACTGGGAGTTGCTTCCTAAAGATTGGGCGTATTCAAATTTTAGAGTCATATCTTTAGGAAAAGACGTTACTCCTACTTTTAAAATATTTCGCAAGGTAGAGGTTTTATTTTTCTTTGCATACCCATAAACCTTGTCGTATATTTTTCGGTCTTTTTTATTTCTTTGCAACAGAGAGTAATAAGTCTTACTCGCTTGCTCGTGCTTTTTCTTTGCAGCGTATACTTCTGCC
>CAZLBO010000062.1:0-9907 GCA_964557725.1 uncultured Bifidobacteriales bacterium
AGCCAAATTACGGGTAAAGGCCATGGTCTTGGGCTAACGATTACAAAATCATTTGTTGAACTGCATGGGGGAAAGATTTTTGTTAAATCAGAAAGGCATAAGGGCTCTACCTTTATTGTTGAATTAAAGGTAAATAAAGGCGAGAAGCTTTCTCTTACACCTATAGGGAAACCTGTGTTTTGAATATAGACGTGAGTTCTTTTAAATGCTAGGTATACATAGAGATACGTTATCCTTTAAGATGACATTTTTGTATGTTGTTTTAGCCATTGTTATTATTTCGGTATTTAATTTTATTATTTGGGAAAATCAATCCGATTTATTAGTTGAAAACCAAAAATGGATTGTAGAGTCACAGTCGATTAAATTGCGACAAATCGTTGAAAAAAATTCATCTAAATATAAAAGTAATCCGACTAAAGTGTATCGGAGGATAAGTGAAGTTGCAAATAGTATTAACATTATTCAAACCGAAGTTTTTTCAGAAAATGGACAGACGTTATTTAACTCAGAGAAAAACGTTTCGAATGTAGATGTTAATAAAGAATTAATTCTTATTAATCGATGTTTGGCAAGGTTTGAGTTAGAGAATAAACAATTTCTCTACTATACGGATTTAGAAAAAAATGTAATTAATATGTATATCCCTAAGTCGATTGGCGCAGGGACACAAATTGTTTTTAAATTTGTAACCCCTCTGATAGGTTTTAGTGAACGGAAAAATGAAGTGTTTAAAATTTGCTTATTGATAGGCGTTTTTATTATGTTCCTACAATTAGTGATGGCATTAGTCGTAAGGCGTCTCATTATAAAGCCTATTCATAAGTTGGTAAAGATGACAAATTTGGTTTCAAGTGGAAATTTAGATCAAATGATTAATATTGAGCAAAATGATGAAATTGGGCAATTGGCAAATGCATACAACGATATGGTTTTAAACCTAAATAAGATGCAAAAAGAGGCAAAGGGTGCTAATCCATTAAGTGGATTACCTGGTAATATTTCAATTATGAATGATATTGATCAGCGTCTTCAAAAAAATGAAAAAATCGCCATTGTGTACGGAGATTTAGATAACTTCAAAGCATACAATGATAAATATGGTTTGACTAAGGGAGATGAGGCCATTTTACATAGTAAAAATGTGTTCTTGTTAGCCGTTAATGAAATTAAGGCTAAAGACTGTTTTATTGGTCATGAAGGGGGAGATGATTTTGTGATTATTTGTCCCTATCGATATTGGGAAGGGCTTTGTAAGGCTATTATCAAACATTTTGATGCGGGTGTTCCTATGTTTTATACAGATGAAGATAACCTTAAAGGCTATATAGACTCGAAAGATAGATTAGGAAACCCTGTAAGGTTTCCGCTTATGAGTATATCACTTGCTGTTGTTTCTAATAATTTTCGAAGAGCAGATGATCATAGAATTTTGATCTCTTGGGCTGCAGAAATGAAAAAGGTAGCAAAGAAGAAAGAAGGAAGCTCATATGCAATAGACTTGAGAAGGTCTTAATGTGAGCTCTAACAAAAAAAATATAATAAAAACGTATTTTCCAATTGCCCTTTTAGTGGGTTTTGTTTTGTTGAGTGTTTATGTTAATAATGTAATTATCAAATTCAGGTTGCATGAATTTGAAGGGAAGCTTGAAAGGCTTTCTGAAGAGCAAGCTGAAGCGTCTTCTGTCAATTTTCTTGGTCGTTTTCAATTGATTAAAAGTCGTGTTGAAAATAAAAAATCTATGAATGATGTGAAAAATGAAATCAAATTTCAAATGCTAGACGGGGACCGTTTAAAATCAAATGTTGAATATAGCTTGCCCGAAAGAGCTGTCCTTTCTTTTGTTAAAGGGGTTCGGTTATTGATGGGGAAAACTTCTGATGAAAAAGAGGATGTTAATGTTGAACAAAACAAAAGCCTTGAGTTGGCCATTTATTATGAAAGAAAAAGAAATTATCACAAAGCGATTGAGATATATAAGAAGATCTTACTAGAGTATGTACCTCCCTCTCTTCGAACAAATGTTTTATTGCATCTCGGGTTTTGTGAAGGCTTGATCGGGCAGTTTAAGATGGCCAAAAGAAGCCTTAATAAAATCATAAATAATCCATTATCTCAAACGAAAAATTATTGGAGCGTATCTAAGAAGTTGTATCGAGAAATAGACAAATTAGAAAAACGTACCTCTTTTCTTTTGAAACAGGAATTAGGTGATTTAGAAAAAGGGAAACAACTTTTGATGGTGGGTAATGCGAAAGTAGCCGAAGACTTTTTAGAAGTATTTGTTGAACAAAAGGGAATGTCAGAATATGAAGAAATGGAAGGGAATTATTATTTGGGTCGAGTGAAAGAGGATTTAGGGAAGTCGGCAGAGGCCGTTAAATATTATCAAAGGGTTTTAATTAAAAAACCAGCATCAACATGGGCAAAGGAAGCCAATAGAAGGTTGTA
This sequence comes from uncultured Bifidobacteriales bacterium, assembly GCA_964557725.1. Taxonomy (GTDB): domain Bacteria; phylum Fibrobacterota; class Fibrobacteria; order UBA11236; family JADFYW01; genus CAZLBO01. Next base: position 2,453 of record CAZLBO010000062.1, read on the forward strand.
TGTGATGGGGAAGTTTTATGATAAGGATAAGGGGCTGACAAAAGTAGCAGAGCATAACATAAAATTATTTGGTGATACTAGTTTTGTAAAAAATCTAAAACAATTTGAAGCGAAGGAAGGGGATGCTTTGAATCAAAGAGTGATAGAGGTGGAAGAAGGCCCAGTAAGCTTGGTTGATTCGAGTGTAATCCAAGCACTAAAAATAAAAGGGGATACCGCAATTATTATTAAAGAGGATATAAAAGAAGTTTCTCATCCAATATTAGATGTTTTGGCGAAAATATTTACTTCTGGTTCTCTGGATTCAATTGTTGAACAAGAGGTACTAGTGGAAGAGCCTTCTGTTTTGGCTAAATCAGAAAAAAAATCAGAAATCACTTCTGTAAAACTTAACCCCATTAGGCAAAAGGCTATTTATGCTGTGATAAAGGCGCGGAGCTTTGAATTAATACGTGTGTATACGAAATGGATGAAAAGAGGGTTGATCATAGATGGAAGCCTAAAAATTGAGATTGTGATCACCTCTTCTGGAGAGACTGAATCAGTTAAAATTGTGGAAGCGATAGGAAAACTCAATTTTCTTAAATTTCAGGAGGAAATTATTCAAAAAATTGAAAATTGGAAGTTTCGGCCAACATCTGAGGGATCAGGGAATATTTTGTTAAGGTTTCCTATTGTCTTTAAAACCCCACGAGAAAAAGTTTTAGGGGGCCTAGAACTTTAAAATGAGGCGTTTAAATCAGTTTTTAAGGCTTTTACAAGTTTTATTTGTGTTTTTGATCACTTGGATGCTGTATTCCTTAATAAAGAAGTAATCTTATTTTTTGGTAAATGCCCTTGACAAGTATTTTGCTCGAAATATATTTGACAGACTATTATTTTTTGGGTAAAAAAGGAGCCATCTAATGTATCGCGATCGAGAATTGAAGTTTGGAAGACGACCAAAGCATGATGATTTCGATGATTTAGATCCCAATGACGACAGGTTTACGGGGTATAAAGAAAACCAATCTCTAGAATCAGAAGATACGGATGAATCAGAAGAAGTAGATTTTGATAATCCCGATTTTAAAAAGGGTGAAATGTGGAGTGATTACTCTGAAGATATGGATTTTGAAGAATAGTTTAAATTCCATATTTTATTAATATAAACGACCAGTTTAGGTTTACAGAATGAGATGTTATATTCTTTTAAGCCTTCTTTGGATGGGTTGCTCTTTTCAATCACCTCGTGATGAGCCTATAGCAAACAAAAACGGTAAAGCGGACTCGGAAGAGTCTATTTTACTTTCTGATGTTGAAGAATACCTTCGTTTAGCAAATGGGCTTATGGGGGACTCATTGTGGTTTGAGGCGACTGTAAATTTTGATAGTGCTTTAGTGGAATTAAAAAATTTGGATTCTGTAGAGAATCGCTCAGATGAATTTATCAAACGAAAGTCAGAAATTCGAAAGACTATCCATCGTTCCCTGATAAGATGCAGTTATTTTTCTTCTCAATTACAAATTAAAGTCCCATGGACTTTAGCGTGGGATGAAGAAATGGAAGATGTTTCGGATTCAGAGATTGTTGCCGTGGATTCGCTTTTGCATGAGATGAATCTGAGTCGCTTTGGTTTGCCAGTATCCTCTCCCTTGCACCCTAGGGTCGCCAAAGCAATGGCAGCTCTTCTTGGCCCAGGTCGAAGTTATTTTACAAAGTGGTTGTCTCGAAAAGGGCGCTTTGAACCTTTAATACTTTCGAAATTAAAGGAAAGGAACCTACCCAAGGAGCTGTTTTACTTAGCAATGGTAGAGAGTGGTTTTAGCCCCAAAGCATGGTCAAGAGCGAGTGCTAGTGGACTTTGGCAGTTTATTTCGACGACAGGAAAAAGATACGGTCTTACTTACAACTGGTGGATTGATGAACGAAGAGATCCAGAAAAATCAACAGAGGCGGCGTTATCTTATTTAGAAGATTTATATCGAGAGTTTAAGGATTGGCATTTGGCGATGGCAGCATATAATTGTGGGGAAGGTTGCATTCGCAGACGTATTCGCAATGACTCGACGAGAAATTATTGGGAACTATCCCTTCCTAGAGAAACGATAAACTATATCCCCAAAATATTGGCTGCCATGATTATTGGTGAAAATTTTGAACGTTATGGTTTCGAAGTGACCCCTCAAGCAGTTTTGGAATATGATACGGTCCGAGTCAAACACTGTATTTCTTTTCCCGTCATTGCGAAAGCAGCTAATAGTACGGAGTCCGAACTTAAGTTGCTTAACCCTGAATTGAGACGCTGGTCAACTCCTCCCAATAATAAGGAGTATTTGTTACGAGTTCCGAAAGGGAAAGGGCCTATTTTTGCGGAAAATTACGGGAAGCTTGATAAAACAAAACTTATCAACTGGCATAAGCACCGAGTTGAAAAAGGGGAGAATTTAGGGCGGATTGCAAGTAACTATGGCGTTTCTGTTCGAGCATTAAAAAATGCAAATAGTCTTAAAGGCAATTTAATTCATATTGGGCAAAAGCTTCTGATTCCGATTCCGTCTTCTAAGGGAAGGGTTAAAACTACATCTTCAAAGAAAAAGGTGAAAATTAATTCAAATAGAAGGGTTTCGGTTTATACAATTCAGAATGGAGACAATTTGTCTGGTATATCCCAGAAATTCAAAATTCCTTTAGCACAATTAATGCAAGCAAATAAGTTGAGCAATAGCTCAATAATAAAAAAAGGGCAAAAATTGATCATTCCCCAAGGAGGGGGGCGGTCAAAGACTGAAAAAAGAAAAAGAAATGGTTCTTTAAAAACTTACAAAGTGAAAGCGGGCGATAATTTATGGTTGGTCGCAAAAAAATTAAATGTAAGTGTCGATGAGTTAAAAGAGTGGAATAAGTTATGGAGTAATAAATTAAGAATAGGAAAGATTTTAGTTTATTATGCAAAAAAGTCGAGTTCTCGAAAATCGCCTTTAAGAAGCATCTATTACACCGTTCAATCGGGAGATAACCTTTGGGCAATTGCTCAAAAATATAAGACATCCGTAAAAACCCTGAGAGAATTAAATAAAGGTTTGCCAAAGGTCTTAAAGCCAGGTTTAAAAATTAAGGTAAGGTAACTGTGAAAAACTTAAAGAGAATTGTTTTTGGAGTGGCATTCGCAGGGGTGTTAGGTTTGTTAGTTCTTGTTTTTATGTCCGTAGGGAGCGTGGCTGTTTTGTTGGCAGAGAGTCAAGGAGGGGCAAAAGTATATGGGGAATCTAAACCACATTTGTCTCTTGTAAAGTTAACCGGCCCGATTGTTGATGCGGATGAATTTCTTGAAGTGATAGAAACCATTAAAAAAAACGAGGCCTCTAAAGGGGTATTGCTTCGGATTAACTCACCTGGAGGAGCGGCTGCCGCTTCTCAAGAGATTTATAAAGCTCTTTTAGATTTAAGAAAGAAAAAGCCTGTGGTGGTGAGTTTAGGGAATGTGGCCGCTTCGGGGGGATATTATATCGCAATTGCAGGGGATAAGATTTTTACGAATCCAGCAACAATTACAGGTAGCATAGGGGTTATTGCACAATTTCCCAATGCAGAAAAACTTTTTGAAAAGGTGGGGGTTTCTCTTACTGTAGTTAAAAGCGGGAAGTTTAAAGATGCGGGAAGCCTCTTTAGAGCTTCTACGGCAGAGGAGCGAGCGTATTTACAAGGGGTCATCAATCATACCTATGAACAATTTGTAAGGGATATTTCGGACTCACGAGAGTTAGAACTTAAAGAAGTGAAAGTATTAGCTGATGGGCGTATTTTTACTGGTGAGCAAGCTGTTCAATATAATTTAGTGGATACACTGGGAGGGTTGCTTGATGCAAAGGCTTATTTGATTCAGCAGTCTACTTTGACGGGGGATCCCCTTTTTGTTGAACCGAAAGAAGGAGGCGATTTTTTGTCAAAATTGACCTCTCAGTCTCATTCGGAGGCTTTGTTGATGCAGAACTTGGTTAAGGTTTTTCATTCAGGAATTTATTTTATTTGGCCTGGTGGTGTTTTTGAACAAATGCTTCAGTAAGGGACACAGTATAAAGGTCTATTTTACCCCCTTAGATGAGGGTAAGAAGGAAGAGTAAGAAAAACTTTGAAAAAAGATAGGTTACAAGCGCAATCGTCTCTAAAATTTGTAGACTATTCGCTAATGTTATCAAAAGCTATGAAACACAAAAATTTACCTAAGAACTTAATCTTTTTTGTCCTCTTTCTTTTTCAATTGGGGGTTAATGGCCTATGGGCTTCTGAAGTGACTCAAAGAGTGGTGGTTGATAAACGAGGCTTCTATGAAGTTGAAATAAATAACTCCATTTCTGTAAAAGAGGGGAAACAGGGATTAGAATTTAGTTGTAAAGATTGTCAATTTAATGGGGAAGTTGGGGGACCGAATCTTCCTTCATACGGAATTCACTTTCTTTCAACGGAAAGAAAGCCAACGGTAACGATTGAAATTAAAAAGAGTCGAAAAATACCTTATGCACAAATATCTTCTGTTCCTGTTTATAAAAAGGGAAGTCTTTTTTTTGAAAGAGATAATAAACTCTACAAAAACTTCAAACAGCCTTCATTTAAAATAAGTGAGACCCGTTGGATAAGGGGGTACCCTTTTCGAAGTGTCTTTATTCCTCTGGTGCGATGGGGGGGGAATAAAAAAGAGATTATCCTTATTGAACAAGCGGTGATTAAAGTACGGTTTGAAGGTTTAAGGAGAGCTTCTCGGCGGATTGAATTAGATGAAAATTTTATTGAAATAAAAAACCCTGTGAGTGCTACTTATAATTATGTAAAGGTCTTTCAAAAATTACTAAAAAAAGGGAGAAGCAAACTAGCGACTCCTTTATTGCCTTTGGTTAGCATAGAGGTGGGGGATAGCCTTGTGGGTTCCCTGTCTGAAGATGGAATGTATGAAGTGTCTTTTGAAACATTAAAGAAAAATATTGATAAGAGTATCTTTCCTGATATGGTTGAGGGGAGTGCTATTAATAGAATCAAGATGTATACAGGGGTAAATGGAGAACTGCCCTTGACCATGGATTCTGTGATTACTTCTCCTAATTTAAAAGAAATTAAAATAGAAGTGATTGACGTAGACAAGAGTAATGTGTTTGATAGAGGAGATAAGATAAGGTTTTATGGTCATGGGACGAGTGTATGGAAAAGTGATAAAAAATTATTTGCGTCTGACAGTGTTCCTATTCGCTATTGGTTCGAAGCAAACTCTTACTCCTTTACGCGTAAATATTATATAAAGTTTAATTCTTCAGAGAAATCCTCGATGCGACTGAAAACAAGCACTCTAAAGCCCACAAGCTCTCCAAGTTCAAAAAGTTTGAATTATCTACGGGGCGAAAAAGATGCCTTAACAGGAGCGTGTGATTATGATGGATATGATGAAGAAACGGGGAAAAGTTTATTCTGGCACTCTTTGACTGATTCAGAATGTAGCAAGTTCTCGAAATCTCTTTCTCGTTCTGATTTAGCTTTTTCTCATGATAGCTTAAGTAATTATGTTTCGGATTCTCCTTTATATATCGGGATGTTTACGAATGGGGAGAATAAAGGCACTTTTGGTATTAGCCTTGGGGACGATAAAGCAACTAAAATTAATTCATTGTATGATAATTATTACCATTATACAGGTACTGTTAAGGAAAAGACTTTGGTTTAGATTCTGTTTCTTGGAGTGGAGATCTTAATTCATTAGGGTTTGAAGGCTATACCGTGGTGTATCCTGCATACCATATTTACCATACAAAGCCCCTTAGGCTTTTTCCTGATCGATTTGAGAAAGAACTAGTATATTCCGTTGCTCGAAAAGGGAAGACTATTACAGGGCTTAAAATTGTTGATGGGGTTGCTGCTGAAAAATTGAAGATTTCGGCTCAAGGCGTGTTTGCAGATGTTCCTAAACAATCGGAAAATGTACAATACTATTTTTATCAAGAGAGTGATGTTAAGCCTGTTTTGCCTCAGCAAATATCTGTTCAAACAGAAGTTAAAGGGACTTCTTCCAGTTTGTGGAGTGGAAAAGGGCGAGTTCCTGAATATTTAATTATTGCTCCTCATGAGTTTATTCAACAGGCAATAGATTTTAAAAAATACAGAGGAAGTATTGAGAGGGCAAGGCCGTTAAAAACCGATGTGGTGAGAGTAGAAGATATTTATAGAAATTTTTCGAGCGGGCGACTTTCTCCTGTGGCAATTAGGGATTTTATTAGATGGGTTTATAATAATTACGGTTCTCCTTCTAGTGGGGACTCTCCGCTTAAGTATGTGCTTTTATTTGGAGACGGAAATTATAACTATAAGGGGTTTCTTACTCCTAAAATATCCTCATCTGTTCTTAAGAAAAACTATATCCCCCCTTATGAAAATGGTAACCGCTCTACGGATGATTTTTATGGATACCTAGATGCTTTTGAAGTGCCAACTGTAGCTGTTTTGGATGTTTCTGTGGGAAGAGCCCCTGTGGATAACGTGGAAGAAGCGGAAGGCTTTGTAGAGAAAGTGATGGCTTATGAAAACCCTAGAAATGCAGGAACATGGAGGAATCGATTGATTTCTACTGCGGATGATAACTTTCAACGACATACGGTAATTATTAATGGAGTCCCAACAATAGACACTTTAGATGATATTGATCATACGAGTCAAGCCGAGACAAGTGTGGCTAAGGTCACCGAACAAGAGCCAGGAAAGAGAGTGGAGAAAGTGTACTTAGTAGATTACGAAGCAAATATTTCTCTTTCAAAACCTGAAGCGGCTCAAGATTTAATTAATCAAATTAACTTAGGGGCTTTGACGTTTAATTATTTTGGCCATGGGGCGGCGAATGTGATGGCGGATGAAGGATTGTTTGTACGTGATAAAGCAATCGGGAAGCTAACCAATGAAAATAAAAATATAGTGGTAACGGCCTTCTCTTGTACAGTCGGGCGGTTTGAAAAACTAACGGAAGAGGGTTTAGCTGAGAATTTATTAGCTATTCCTAAAATTGGAGCGATAGCCACAGTGGCGGCAACGAGAGTCTCTTACGTTAGAGAAAACAAGGCTTTGGCATTTGCTTTTTACTCCAATCTTTATAGTCTAAGTTCAAATGGAATGTCTACAGCTATTGGAGATGCGTTGAGAAAGGCGAAAACAATTAATTCAGGTAATATAAGAAACAATGAACTGTATGGATTATTTGGTGACCCTGCATTATTTATTCGTAAACCTGATTTAAAAATAAAACTAAACTCTGTTCCTGATACGATAAAAGCATTGGATTGTGGAAATATTACGGGGGTGGTTAGCCACTATGATGGCAGTAAGGGAGACGGTTTTGTGCAAATAGAAGCTTTTGGATCGAGTCAACTAAAAGAGTATAAAATTCCCGATGCAAGTTCGGCGAGGAGTCAATCGAAAATTGAAAGAGGAGAAACGCTTTTTTC
>CAZLBO010000063.1:0-9796 GCA_964557725.1 uncultured Bifidobacteriales bacterium
ATGGAACGAGAAATATAATGGAGGTGTTCTCCATCTTTTTCAATTAAGGCAAGAGAGTGAATGACATGGCCCTTGTTTTCTCGATAAAGCTCTACCACCACTTGTTGACCTGGCTGGAGAATTTTAGGGAAATACTTTTTTAATTGTGTTTCAAAGAAGTAGGCTTCACGATGCGGGGCTTTTAACCTGTTGATAATCTGAGAGTAAGAATCTCCACTCTTTATTGTGTAATCCCATATTTTTACTGATGCTGCGTTTTCAATTCGAGTAGGAGCAATAGGGTTTCCGGAAGTGTTTACGGCATAAGAATCAAATTTTGAACTTTGCCCTAAGAATAAACAGAAACCGACGATTAAAACCCCAATGACTGAAAATGTAATGACAGCACCCCAGTGCTCAGAATTCACTTTATGATTGATCCACTTAATTTTGATGTTCCCCTAAAATTTATTCTAAGAAAGTAATAAAAATCTTGACTTTGGGTATTGAACTAATTAAAAAAACTCTTTTAAGAATTTAAAGCGTCATCAAATTTCTATAGTTATAATTAAGTATGAGATTTAGGGAGAAAGTGGGCTTTTGCCTTTTTTTGAAGAATAGCACGTGAACTATAGAAAACTAAAATTACGAGTTCTCCGCTGGATACCCAGAAAACGTCATTTAGACGGAGGCTTTGTTCATAAAATTTTAGGCGATCGCCTTTTTCACCCTCATATTTGGAAGCTTTCGGCAAGTTCCTTTGGAAATGGCCTTACCTTAGGCACTTTTATAGCCTTTACCCCTACCATGGGTTTACAAATGCCTATTGCTGCTGTTTGTGCTTATTTTTTAAAGGTTAATTTGCCCTCAGCACTTTTGGCTTGCTGGATAACTAACCCTGTGACTGCGGGAATTATTTATCCCCTGGAATATCAATTAGGGCATTGGGTTCATTCTATTATTGGTTGGGTCGATATTGGCGACGGTGTAAGTCAAAAATTTCAGATCAGTTGGAGGAATACGGCGGCACTGATTAGTGGAAGCTTTATTTTTTCCATTGTAAGCTCTTTTTTAGTTTACGTTCTTTATGGTTTCCTCTTTCGCTGGCTACAAGTTCACAAACCTTCTGGTGCTCGTACTTTTAGGCTTTATAAAAAGGGAAAGAAAAGGTCCTGAAACCCTTTTAGCCTTCTACGCCTTACCATCGCACAAAAACTACTCTTCATAATTTTCAGGAAATAAAATTCGCTCCACGCCTTCAATCAAGATATGTAAACACATCATATGCACTTCCTGTATTCTATCAGAGGTTTTACCAGGAACACAAATTTCGAAGTCACCTTGCTCTTTTAGTTGCCCTCCCTCTTTACCAATAAACAAAAAAACCTGAAGTCCTTGTTCTTTCGCGACCTTTACTGCTTCAACAACATTAGGAGAGTTTCCACTTGTACTCAAGGCAACGAGAATATCCCCTGATTTTCCAAAGGCCTCTACCCCTCTTGAAAAAACCTTATCATACCCATAATCATTTGCTGTACAAGTAATGTATGAACTATCAGAAAGGGCAATGGCTGGCAAAGCTTTTCTGTCTCCGTTAAATCGGCCTGTAAACTCCTCTGCAAAATGCATCGCATCACATAGAGACCCCCCGTTACCACAACTGAGAACTTTATTTCCCGATTCAAAGCACTTGGCCATTTCAAGGGACATTTTTTCAATGGTACTTAGGTTTGATTTTTCTTGAATAAAACTTTCTAAAAGACTTTGTCCTGTCTTAAAACTTTGAAGAAGATGTGCGCTCAGCGAATTAGTCATTATGTTATCCTTTTTACTTTTATTACCCTTTAAGCAAGCCTCTGAGGTGCCATAAAATAAAAGGGTTTGAGAGAAGCGTCGCCCAAGCAATGCGACCCATCGTTAATTTTTCTTGTGGAATCTTTTGTAAGCGATGAGCGGCACGGTTAAAAGTATTATCACTTATCCGATTAAAGCCCTCTTTGCCCTTTGCCATTTTTTGGTTTTCTAACCCGTATTTTTCTTCCCATTTTTTCTTGTATTCTTGATAAAAAGGAATTTTATCTTGCTCTTCTTTCAATTCAATTATTTTTAAAGCAGCCTCAGCAGCTAACTTCCCACCCAACATAGCTTCAAGGATTCCCGCACGACTAATTGGACTTACCATATTAGCCGCATCTCCTACCTTAAACATATTTTGAACAGCAAAATCTTCTTTTGAGTGCCCACAAGCAATTCCGCCCCCTTTAATGGTTAGGATTTCCGCTTCGGGGTAAGTTGTTTTAATAAAATCGAGTAATGCTCTTCGTGGAGGACAACTACGAGTATACTTTTTTCCGATAACAATACCTACATTAGCTACTTCTTTGTCCCGAGGAAATAACCAAGCATAACCACCTGGTGCATAGCACTTTCCAAAAAACATTTGAATATAATTAGTAGGAAATTTAATTCCTTTAACCAACGCAAATAAAGCAGGCTCTAAATCTAAATTGCCCTGTACAATTTTTTCTTGTTGGCCAAAACCTACACCAGGACCACTACAATCAATCACGACACGTGCTTTGATCTCACCAGCATGCTCTCCGTCGTACTTTACGGTACGAAACTCCCCATTGTATTCTGAAACCGATCGAACTCGTGAACGAAAGTGACAATGTACTCCCCCTCTCTCACATTCTTCAGCTAAATTTTTGTGCATTAAGGCTCTATCAATCAATACTCCACTGGCTTTTTGAACAAACTTTACTTCTGTTCCATCGGGAGCCACAAAAATAACTCCATCCACTTCCTCTCGTATCCAACCTTTTTCCACCTTGGGAACAAGGCTGATTAAACCTTGCTTGTGAACCGCCTCGGCACATGCCACAGGTTCTTCCCACGGATCTCTTCTGTCCAGTAAAGCGATAGAATAAGGCGAAGACGATTTAAGTAAATTTAACGCCGCAATAAGTCCACCAGGGCCTGCCCCAATGATCAAAAAATCATATGATTTTTTTAAAGAATGATTCATCTTCACAAATTAATAATAACCCTCCCCAAATGCTGAATTTTACCTAGGTTTTAGCCTCAATTTAGAAGTAGAGGCAGGGGAAGATGTCAAAAACTCCAAAAATAAAAGAATACTGGAATAAACATCTTAAAATATTGGCCATTTTGTTGGCCATTTGGTTTGTGGTTTCCTATGGCTTTGGCATTCTATTTGTAGATGAATTAGACACCATACGAATTGGAGGGTTTAAACTGGGCTTTTGGTTTGCCCAACAAGGCTCTATTTATGTTTTTGTCTGCCTTATTTTTGTCTATACCTTTTTAATGAATCGACTCGATAAAAAATACGATGTACACGAAGACTAACCCATAAATCACCTCTTTTATTACGGAAAGTAAACAATGGAAATACAAACTTGGACTTACCTCTTAGTCTCTTTAACTTTTACCCTATACATTGGAATCGCCATTTGGTCTCGGGCTTCTAGTACCAAGGACTTTTATATAGCGGGTGGGGGCGTTTCGCCTTTAGCTAATGGAATTGCCACGGCTGCTGATTGGATGTCTGCGGCATCATTTATTTCTATGGCAGGAATCATTTCTTTTAATGGGAGAGATGGATCTGTTTACTTAATGGGTTGGACAGGAGGCTATGTTTTACTCGCCTTATTGTTAGCACCTTATCTGAGAAAGTTTGGTAAATTCACGGTTCCCGATTTTGTGGGGGAACGCTATTACTCTCAGACAGCCCGAGTGGTAGCACTCGTCTGTGCTATCTTTATTTCCTTCACATATGTGGCAGGGCAAATGCGTGGGGTAGGTATGGTCTTTTCCCGATTTTTAGAAGTAGATATTGTTTGGGGCGTAGTGATTGGCATGGCCATTGTCTTTTTTTATGCGGTGCTCGGTGGCATGAAGGGCATTACCTACACTCAAGTGGCTCAATATTGTGTTTTGATTTTTGCCTTTTTAGTTCCTGCTATTTTTATCTCTATCCTTTTAACAGGTAACCCCATTCCCCAATTAGGTTTTGGGAGTACTTTAGTAGGGAGCGATGTTTATTTGTTAGATAAACTGGATGGCCTCAGCATGGAATTAGGTTTTAACGCTTATACTAACGGCACCAAAAGTACCATCGATGTCTTTTTTATTACCGCAGCCCTTATGGTGGGTACCGCTGGTTTGCCCCATGTTATCATTCGATTTTTTACCGTTCCCAAAGTAAGAGATGCACGCATCTCCGCAGGATGGGCTTTGCTTTTTATTGCTATTCTCTATACAACTGCCCCCGCCGTAGCTGCTTTTGCACGCACAAACTTGATCAACACCATTTCAAACACTGCCTATTCGGTTGCCCCCTCGTGGTTTAAAAACTGGGAAAAAACAGGTTTAGTGAGTTGGCTAGATAAAAATGGAGATGGAAAAATCCAATACACTCCTGGAAATGCCCTTGTAGGGAAAAAACCCGTTTTTTCTGGAGAGACTGGCCCCTCTGGAGAACGATTAGTGAGTAATGCCCCCACAGCAAATACCAATGAACTCTATGTAGATAGAGATATCATGGTTCTTGCTAACCCCGAGATTGCCAAACTACCCAACTGGATTATCGCTTTAGTAGCGGCAGGAGGCTTAGCCGCTGCTCTTTCCACTGCCGCAGGTCTTTTGTTAGTCATCTCAACTTCCGTTGCTCATGATTTAGTAAAGCGGGTTTTTAAGCCCACAATTTCCGAAAAACAAGAATTGATTTACGCTCGACTTGCTGCTGCCGTAGCCGTTTTAATTGCAGGCTATTTTGGAATCAATCCTCCCGGCTTTGTCGCACAGGTGGTGGCCTTTGCTTTTGGGTTAGCCGCGTCGTCCTTTTTTCCGATTATCATCATGGGAATTTTTTCTAAACGCCTCAATCGAGAAGGGGCTATTGCAGGAATGCTTTCAGGAATCATCTTTACGGCGAGTTACATTATTTACTTTAAATTTATCAACACAGCGGCAAACACTCCTGAAAACTGGTGGTTTGGAATTTCTCCCGAAGGAATTGGTACTATGGGTATGATGTTGAATTTTATTGTTGCACTTACTGTTTCAAAATTCACCCCCGCCCCCCCCATAGAGGTGCAAGAGTTAGTCGAGTCTATTCGTATCCCACGAGGAGCAAATAAAGCGGTTGAAATGTGAATACATTAATGATCTTTTTGAAGGAGCCTGTGGCTGGACAAGTCAAAACACGGCTGGCTAAATCCTTAGATTCGGAGAAAGCCTGTAACATTTACCGTGGCTTTCTACAAATGATTGTCGAAAAACTTATTACAGGAAATTGGCAAACACAAGTTTTTTATGCGAGTCAGGGAGAACCCAAAGAGTTGAAAAGAATCTTTCCCTCATCTATTGAATTTATCGAACAACAAGGCGATAATTTAGGTGAAAGAATGCAAAAAGGGTTTGAGACTAATTTTAAAAGAGGGGCTACTAAAGTGACCATTATCGGTGGAGATAGCCCTGATATGCCCCTTGACTTTATTCAACAATCCTTCCATTCCTTAAGCACACAAGACTTGACTCTAGGCCCCACCCCTGACGGAGGATATTACCTTATGGGCCTTAAAAAAAATAGTCCTTTTTTATTTGAAGAAATAGAATGGAGTACTCCTGCGGTCTTACCTTCTACCTTAAAAATAGCCCACGCTCACCATTTAAAAATTTTACAACTCCCCCAATGGAATGATGTAGATGACATTGAAGATTACCAAGATTTTATCAAAAGTAACCCTCATTTTACCCCTCATTACTCTCAATAGTTAATCATTTGCTTACTCCTTCTCGACTCCTATTTATTCTACTTTCTGCAAGTGGCCTACTTTTTTTAAGACTCAGTGGCCCGTTGGGAAGCTCACCAGCTTGGAGTGTGGTCGGTTACCTCATCGCTTTTATTGCCATGTTAGGCATTTGGAAACAATTTTCTTCTGAGCCAAAACCTAGCCGTAAAAGTTTTTTTATCATCATTGCTTTAGGTTTATTATTTCGTGTTTTATTTATTGGCTACCCTGTATCCGATGATTACCACCGCTACGCATGGGAAGGGCGCATGCAAACTATGGGCTACAACCCTTACTTAGTTCCTCCAGAAGCTGTGGAATTAACCCCTTACCGAGACAACAATTGGAAAGGCATCAACCACAAAGAAGTTGCAGGCATCTACCCCCCTGTCTCTATGTTACTCTTACGGCTTCTGGCCCCTTCCTATCCCTCGCCCGAATTATTTAGAGGGGTTCTTATCCTATTTGATTTAGCGACCTTGTTCTTTTTATTTGCGCTCCTTCGTTTTAAAAAAAAGTCCTCTGGTGCTTTAGCCCTTTATGCCCTCAACCCCTTTGTCATTGTCTTTCTTATTGGAGAAGCTCACATTGATGGATTACAAGTCACTTTTGTGACTGCTTGTCTTTTCCTTTTTCTAAGCAAAAAATTTCGCAGTGCTTTTTTTGCTCTCGGCTTGGCTTTTATGTCTAAATACATTGCCCTTATTTTTCTGCCTCTTCTTATACATAAAAAAACACTCTCTAAAAGTTGGTTCTTTCTCCTTCCTCTTTTACTATACATCCCTTTTTTACAAGAGGGTTTAGGGCTCTTTACTTCTCTTAAAGTTTTTACCACTCACTTTACCTTTAACTCTCCTCTCTTTTTTTTCTTCCAACAAATTTTAGGTGAGGCTGCCCATTGGGCTATTTTATTTCTGTTTATGGGGGTAGGAGGATTACACTTACTGATTGAGCCACGTATTGAAAAAAACTTCTTTTTTATTAGCCTTTTATTTCTCACCCTCTCCCCCACTGTTCACCCTTGGTATCTCATTCTAAGCCTTCCCTTTGCCCTACTGATTGAAAAAAAATCCTTTTTCCTTTTATTAACCACAACCTTCCTCTTTCTCCTACCTCTTTACACTCGTAATCATATCACTGGTATTTGGGCAGAATACGCTTGGTCTAAATGGGTCATCTGGGTCCCTTTTTGGATTTTATATTTTTTAGAAGGTCATCAAAAAAAAGAGTTTAAAAAAGACCTTCAAGCTAACTCTAATACCTCCCATCAAAAAGCATTAAGCTTTTCTCTAGTCATTCCCACTTGGAATGAAGCCCAAAGAATTTATCAAGTCATTACTGACCTCAAGCAACTATTAGATAAAAGTGATTATGAAATTATTGTCATAGATGCCGGCTCAACAGACAATACCTTATCCATAGCAAAAAATGCAGGAGCAAAGGTTTTTCTCTCTCCTCAAAAAGGTAGAGGATTTCAGCTACTCGAAGGCCTAAACAAAGCAACCAAAGAATACACCTTTTTTCTTCATGCTGATTGTCAGATGGAGGCCAAGGGTTTCACCAGCCTACAACAATTACTACACCAGAACCCCAAAGCCCTCGGAGGCTGGCATTTAATGAGTTATTCAAACAATAAATCATTAAAACTAAAATTCATTCAATTCTTAAATAACTTTAGAGCTCGTTTTATGGGTATTGCATTTGGAGATCAACTTCAATGGGTACAAACAGAAAAAGCCAAAAAGGAATCCCTATTAGCTCCCATGCCTTTGATGGAAGATGTTTATCTTTCTCTAGCCATTAAATCAAAAGGAAGCTTTATTTTAAACCCCGTTCCTATTCAAGTTTCCAGTCGTAAATGGAATAAAGCTTCTTTTGGAGGCAATGCATTTTTAATCATTCGCTTGGTTTTTCTCTTTCTTCTACAGATCCGCCTAGGTCTTTTTAACTCTAAAGACCAGTATTTTGTAAGAAAATATTATAAAAACTAATTATTCTCTTTAGGATATTTTGGTTTTAAAGTATTGAGGTTTACTTATTTGAATCAAATTCATCAAATAAGCCAAAGTGCCACAAAAAAAGACACCTCTTATCACGATTTAACTCTAGAACACGCGACCTGTTTTTTTTATTTTAAAAAGTGATGAGAAGGACATCAAAATTTCAATTAAGAACTGGGAGTCGACATGCAATTTGAAAATAGCGAAAACTTTGAAGAAGAATTTACGGAAGAGCATAAACAACGCATTGTTGAGTTTATCAATGCCTTTGATCCCGATGATGATCGAGATCCTTTCTATGTCGCTGAAATTATCTTTGGCGTTCAAGAATCCGACGCTCGCCATTGGATGGCTAAACACCGCTATCTTGAGAGAGAAGCAAAAGCCGTTAAGGAAGAGGCAAAACAAACCCCAGCACAAAAAGACCTTAAACGAATTGTACATTCCCTAGAGTCTATTAGAAAGTCTGTTATAAAATTAGACTTGTACAACAAAAGGCTCATTGAGGAAGTACGAAAAAAACTTAAGAAAAAAGACGATAAGTCTAGTGCCGAATAGCATGAATAGGTAAGGAAGCATTCTCCGTTACCTAATTTAACAGATTTTCGTCCGTGTCCCCATTTGGTGCCAGGGACGCTCGGTGCCAGGAACCAAAAGGAACCAAAAACACACTACCAATTATCAAAAAAAAGGCCTCTATTCATCAGAACAGAGGCCTTAATCTTAATTTGGAGGAAACCTTAAGGCGTAACAACTCCATTATTTACATTTTTTGTATAGTCATTATCTTCCGAGGCATTACCAGAAACATCTTTCATTCCTTTAATAGAAATTTCAATTTTGTCTCCTGACCAATCTTTTCCATTAGGTACTGTTACAACAAATCTCCCTGTTGTGCGAGTCAACCACTCCCATTTTGTTGCACTTTCTAAAGGTGTTACAGCTCCATCGCCACCAGCTTCAACATACTTAATTTTTGGCTTATCAAATGTATCCATCCATTCTGGAAAGGTCATGCTAATATACCGTTTAAATGAAGCTGTTCCAGTGTTCTTCCAAGTTCCTCCAGAATGTACAATAGAAACCACTCTGTTATAAAAAATGGCACTTTTCAATTCATCACCGACAGCCACTTTATCACTTAAAGTGAGCGTATCTGAACTATGAGGCCCTTGACCTTTAGAGTTGACTGCTGCAACTACTATTTTAATCACATTCCCATGGGAGAGTGGACGACTCGTTACTTTATCAGCAAATGCGGAAAGTTCAACGTTAGTAAGGATATAGCTACCATAAAGTGTTCCACTAGAGTGACTCGACCCGATCGAGGCAATTTCTTTCCAATCCCCTTGTCCTGGTAAGCTACCCTTTGCATAAACCTTATAACTAGTAACAGAATCCATTTCACTCCACTTAATAGTGATGTTTGAATTTAGTCCACCATTAAATGGTATAGTTCCAACATAGTTACCAGCAGTATCCAGCCTAAGGCCCTTCACTTTAGTAGGGATAACTGTAGGATCAATAGTCGTAAAATAATAATGCCCTACTGGAAAAGCATACCCATCAACAGTAGTCATAGTAACACTAACTCCAACTCGTGAATTAATATTAAACTTATTTAAAGGAGAAATTGTCACAGTATAACCGTCAGTAGATACTGTTTTGTTATACTCACCCGAATGACCCGACCAATTAACAGTAATTTTTTTAGTAGGATCTATTTTTTCTGAAAGAACCAATACAATCGGTGCATCAAGAGCAACTTCTACAGACTCATTTCCACTACTATCTCTAACGTTAATTGAGCGTAAATGAGCTGTTGTGTTTATATAAAAAGTAGTATGCCCAATAGAGAAATAGTCTCCCTCAGCATTTGTACCCTGAATTGCAAAACTATTACTAGTAGCATAGCGAGTTATACGTTTAACAGTAACACTCTTACCATCATTACCCAAAGTCATTTCCCAGTTTTGATCTTTATTCGTAATACTTTTT
>CAZLBO010000064.1:0-9698 GCA_964557725.1 uncultured Bifidobacteriales bacterium
GAACCTCTCAATTCTGAATTTCTCCCCCTTTGGCAATCCCAAAAAAGGTGTATGGAAGTTTTATTTGAAACGGCATACCATCAGAATCGCCCCGTTACAGAACAAGATCTTCAAAAGGTAATTGATGAGCAATATGAACAATTTATTTTCTCAGGCCAAGCCCCCGATGCCTTACTAGGAGAAATAGAGAAACAAGAATTATTCCAAAGCCTCTACTCCCTTGTTGAAATCACCAATCAATTCTACGAACAATACCCTCACTATCAATTAATTGATTTAATTACCTTTGATAATGACATCCACAAGACCAATAAAGCTTCTCATTGCTTTCCTTCTATACAAATCAATGGTTCTCCCTCTTCACTTATTTCAGGAAGACTTACCCATGTACTTATTCCTACAGAAAAAGATTCCTCAAACCCTGTTATTCACCTAGAATTAACTCCAACAGGAAAAAAGCCAAAATGCCTACTAATGGGGTTTCTCTTCTATTTAATGGGGACACAAAGTACCGAATTTATGCAATACATTAACTACAAACCGTTTAAAACAGTATCCATTTTTCTGAAAAACAAAAAGTTCACCATCGACAAAGATCCACTTACCTATTCATTTGCTTCTCTAACCCCCAATTCATCTTTAAAAAAAGAAGTTTCAAATTACTTACAGCAGTTAATGTCTGACTTAAAAAATAAATCCCTATATAACACTCCCCTTTCCATTGTAGATAATTTATGGAAAACAAAGAGCCTCGATCCCCTTGATATTCAAAATAAAGTTCTCGATAAACAGAATGATTTCCATTCTCCCCTTCGGCAATCCAACGCCTTAAAACTCTTGCCCTCTCTTTATGGGGATAAAGCCCAAACTCTTATCCAACGCTTTCAGCCTTTTTTTGAGAGTACCTTTTTTAAAGAGGAGTCTCCATGAGCTTACCGATTTATGAACAAATTGATTTAAAAAAACATGGCTTTGTAGAGGCTTCTGCAGGAACAGGTAAAACTTACACCATTGAGCATCTTGTTTTAAAAATACTCAAGTCCAAAAATAAATCTGAGTATCAAAAATTAGAAAATATATTAATTGTCACTTTTACAGAAAAAGCAACAGGAGAGCTCAAAGAACGAATCCGAAAAACCATTGAATTAGAGTTAGAAAGGCTAAACAAGGAAGAACCCAAAGAAGGCCAAGCCCTTATTGAACATCTCAATTATTGCCTCAATCACTTTAATGAAAGCTCTATTCAAACCATTCACGGTTTTTGTAATACTTTACTTCAAAACTTTCCCTTTCAATGTAATCAACCCTTTGATGCAGAGGGCTGCTCGGATGCTGAAATCATACCTGATATTGTTTCTTCCCTCCTCAATCAATGGAAATATCCTTTATCAGAGACTTTTTTCTCTCCTGATCGCCCTCTTCCTGCTTCTCTACAGAAAACTTTTTCTCATTGGAGAGAGTTTTTTTCAAATACCATTCAAACCTACGTCCCCCATCAAGGGGATAACTTAGGGCCGGTTCTTCCTAAGGACTTTTCAGAGGAGAAGTCTTGCAAACACCTATCAAACCTACTCCATCAAGCCATCACATTATTAAAATATGCGGGAGAAGAAGCCGTCTCTCACCCCTTTCACACCTCTTATCAAGAGTTAAAAAGTAATTTAAAGATCAATGGAACAACCGCTTCTAGCATTTCAAAAAAAATACTTTCTCCCTGGTTACAGTTATTAGAGAGCACGCTTGCCTCCCCTACACAGCAAACACTTAAACACTGTTCCGATTTTTTTGATAATCTCAGCTATGGAAAATTCAAGGAATCACAAACCTTCTTTTTTATGGTTCAGGATCTTAACATTAAAGAGGGGCAAGAAGAAGTCATTACACAATGGAGTAAATTAAGCGGCTTACCCATTCACAAAATATTAACCCTCATGGATCAAATTCACCATGCTTATCTAAGCCATCAATACAATATAAACATCGTCCCTTTTTATGAACAACTCATTCAATACATTAAAGAGGGAAGGCAAGCTTTAGATAAACACAAAGAGTTCAAGCATTTATTTAGTTTTCAAGACATGTTGGTTCAAGTTCACAAAGCACTTTATCAAGGCAGTTTGGGCTTATGTTCTCTTTTACAAAAAAAATACACCTATGGAATTATTGATGAATTTCAGGATACCAATAAACTTCAATGGGAAATTTTTAAAAAAATATTTTTAGATTCCCCTACAAAAAACATTCTGTATCTCATTGGCGATCCTAAACAATCCATTTTTTCTTTTCAAGGAAGCGATGTCCAGACATACATTCAAGCCACATCAGAAATCACAAAGCACAATGGCCTCTCCTACCCTGCAAACAGAAATTATCGTTCTACAAAAGAGATGATTCACGCCTACAATAGCCTCTTTTCACAATCTGCGTGGTTTGGAGAGAGCAATAGCTCTATACATTATGAAAATGTTCTGGCAGGAAAAAAGGAAGGGTTTGACCCTCGGCTTCTCAGCTTATCTCAAAAGCCTATTATTGTTCATGACCTCTCTACAATAAAAACAGTTCCCGAAAAACGATCAACCCATGCAGAATGGATCTGTAAAAATATTAACCAACTTATTCAAGAATCAGAGCAATCTATTTCCCATGGAGACATGGCTATCTTAGTACAAACAAATGCTGAGACTGCCATCCTTGCCAAAAAGCTAGGAAGTCATGGAATTCCTTACATTCGATACAAAGAAACGGGTCTCCTTCAAACCGAAGAAGCACGGCATTTTATCGCTCTTTTAGAAGCCATTCATTCGCCCCATAACATTCAAAAACAACATCTAGGAGCTTTTTCACACTTCTTTAAAATAGAACCCGAGAATATTCTATCTCCAGAGGCTACCCATCGCTCTCCCCCTCCTATCGAGCTTTTTGAAAAATGGAAAACCTTGGCAACGGCTAACTTATGGAGTCAACTCTTTCACTCTGTATTTACTGAAACAGGAATTCTCCACCGCCAAAACTTCTTTGCTGATCATGAGAGAAAGATAAGCCTTTATCTTCAGCTTAAATCCTACGCACACCAAATTGTAATTGATGACAATTTAAATTTATCACAATTAATTCAACGACTCAAAAGATACCACCTTGGGGAGGTTCATGCGGAAGAAGGAATCAACCGCATTAATCGTGAATCCGACAAAAAGGCCGTTCAAATACTTACCATGCATAGCAGTAAGGGGTTAGAATTTCCCATTGTCTTTATTATGGGAGGAACCGTCAGCTCCTCCTCACCAAAAACAGACTTTCTTTCTCTCTTTCAAAAGGAAGGAGGCCGAAAAGTATGGATCGATAAAGCGGATCCTCAATCTAAGGCTCAAGCATTATCTCAAGCCATTGCAGAAAAAAAACGACTCTATTATGTAGCCCTAACCCGTGCTGAATACCGACTTTATTTACCCCTCTTTTACTCAGCGGATGATATAAAGAAAAAAAACGAAAAATCGGTTCTCCACTCTGCTCCCTATTTTATGTCTTCTGCTATTTTAAATTCATTAAACAAAAATAAAAACAATCTTATTACAATAGATACAAGCTCTCCCATGGAAGAAGGAACTGAAGCCTCCCCTGCTCCAGGCTCACCTTCTCAAAACTTTGTTTCCGATTGCCTCAACAAACTTCTTCAAAAAAAAGACACTTTGTTACAGTTAAAAACGGAAAACCAACAATTACATGTAAAGCATCGTACCCATGTACAAACATCCTATTCCTCTCTTGCTCATAATCGCTCTTCTTCCTATACCATGGAAGGACGAGCGAATAAAGAGGAAGATGTCATCGAAGAATTTCAACCCGTTGAATCTATTCAACCTCTTAGACCTGCGGACTTGCTAAACCAAAGCGAGCCTCCCACTTCACTTGAAAAACACTCTCAATATCAACTTCCAGGAGGAGCGGAAACAGGAACGGCCTTGCATGAAGTCTTAGAGCGTATTTCCTTTGAGTCCGTGGGAACTTATGCTTCTCCAGAGGAGCTTTATCAGAGCAAAGATTGTCCTTTTATTTGGGATATTATTGAAAAGTATCATATTAAAAAAAATTATCTTTCCGAGGTTTGTGAAATTATATGGAATACCCTTCATACCCCATTACCTGACCCCAGCCACCCAGGAAGTTTTATACAGCTTTATCAAGTGAAGGACATCATTGCCGAGATGGAGTTTCACTTTGCTTTTAATGCACAAGGGGAGATGTTTCCCTCACATGATATTGCAGGTTATGTCATCGGCTATATCGATTTAATATTTAGACTAAATGATTTATACTACATCGTTGATTGGAAGTCTAATTACCTCAATTCCTATAACCCCTCAGAGGTATGGGCAAGTATGGAAAAAGAACAATACACCACTCAATCATTACTATACAGCGTGGCCATGCATAAATGGCTCGAAAATACCCTTCCCCACTATTCTGTGGAAAAGAATTTTGGAGGCATCTTTTATCTTTATCTACGGGGAATCCAACCCCAAACAACAGATGGCATCAACGGTTATAAACCTAGTCCTCAAGATCTCAATCAGAACTTCCCCAAAGAAGTTCAACAGCTCATTAGAAGCAGTGGACTCCACTCTATTAAAGGTTTATCATGAACACTTCTCTTCAATACAACAGTATCTGGAATTCCCTAGGAAGGGCTGAAGCCCGTGAGTTTATCCCCCCTATTACTCCTATTGATACTATTTCTCAAATTTATCTGGAAGCAAACCTAATCAGCCTTTTAGATCTAAGAGGTATTAAGCTTTTATACGATGCAAGGCCACTTCCAGAACAAGATCCAGGATTACAATGGTTTTTATTAAACCTCTACGCCTCTTTTAAACAAGGCCATACCCACATCCCTTTTCAAATACAAAAAGCCACAGCATTTGAGAAATGGCTTGAGGCTGTCTGGCAAAAAGCGCTTTCTACTTTTTATTTAAAGAATCATGAGGCTAGCCTCTTTTTTGATCTCAAAGACAAAAAGGCCTATTTACTTTATCTCCACACCTACACTCAAGCCTTTTTAAAAAAACTGACTGAGGGGCATTACAATGCACTCATTCAAACCCAACAGCCCATCAAGCCTGATTCTCAAACGGCACTTCCCATTCTTTTAGAAACCACACAAGGAACAGCTGGATTTTACTTTCTCAAACTCAATCACAGTGAAGTTAATATTGCTCACCATTTACATCGGCTGCTAAATAAAAAAACGGCTCCCCTTAAACCTTCTCTTTTAAAAAGTTCACTTGATGAAATTCTCATTCAGAAACCACTTCGCTTATCCCAGGGGGAAATCACCCTCAATAGTCGACAAAAAATGGCACTCGCTTTAGCGGTTCAAAAAAAGGTTTTTATTCTTTCGGGAGGGCCAGGTACAGGCAAAACAACCATTGTCACTAATCTTATTCGACTTTATTATCAAATTTATAAGCTGACTCCCGAGGATATTAAAATGGCAGCCCCTACGGGAAGAGCTGCGGCTAAATTAAACGATTCCGTGACTCTGCAACTCCACAGCTTACAAAAAAAGAAAAACGATAATAAAGATGGTAATGAATTAAATGAATCTCCTCAAAGTAAAACCATTCATCGTCTTTTAAGATATAACCCTTCTACTAGAAAATATAAATACGACTCCTCAAACCCACTCCCTGCTCAATTGCTTATTGTGGATGAAGTTAGCATGATAGACATGGAACTTTTTTCAAAACTACTCTCTGCTCTTTCCCCACATTGTCACTTAATCTTATTAGGGGATAGAAACCAGCTTCCTGCCGTAGGCACAGGTGCTGTTTTGGGAGACCTGACTTTTGAGTTTTATAATCAAGAACT
Source organism: uncultured Bifidobacteriales bacterium (assembly GCA_964557725.1). Taxonomy (GTDB): domain Bacteria; phylum Fibrobacterota; class Fibrobacteria; order UBA11236; family JADFYW01; genus CAZLBO01. Next base: position 5,866 of record CAZLBO010000064.1, read on the forward strand.
CACACTAAACAGCTTATCCGCCCCCACAGTACAACAATTAAAAGAAACGTTTTTACAAGATAAAGAGATTGAGCCTATTTCCCCCACCACGCTCACTCACCCCTTTGTAGACCACTGTATCATCTTAAATCAATCCATGCGTTCGGTGCAAAAAATAATTCAACTCAGTCAATCGATCAATTTTGGAAAAGAAGAAGATTTCTTTCTCGGCCTCAATGGACAAGTAGCTTCCTCTCCTCTCACCAATGAAGTTTGCCAGTGGTATATTCCCGAAGAATCTAATTACACTCAATGCCTACAAAAACTTTTAAAAAAATGGATCCAAAAGTATTATTTAAGCCCTATCTCCTCTCCCTCTCAATCAGATAATCAAACTTATTCTTATATACAAACCATAAAAAAAATTCAATCTATTCGATTGCAAAACCTTGATACAAACCAAGGAGTGTACCAACACATCCAAAACCACCTTCTTGATAGTACTTCTGAATTATTCTCTTTTGTTCAAAAGGCCTTTTTCTTTATTGCTCACTCAAAATGCCTCACCTTTTTAAAAAATAGCATACAAGGTGCCGATGGAGTAAATCAATTTATCCGTGAAGAACTTCAATCCCAATTAAAAAGCCCTTCTGCACTCAGAGGTTTTTCAGGCTTACCCATTATGATCAAATCAAACCATGCCCATCTTTCGCTCTTTAATGGCGATACAGGAATATTACTTTCCATTCACTCTACCCTAGTAGGAGTTTTTGAGGGTGCAAATGGGTTCCGTCTTTTTTCTGTAAATGAATTACCAGAGTACGAAACAGCTTTTGCACTCACCGTTCATAAATCACAGGGTTCAGAATATGATCATGTATTGATTATTCTTCCTGAACGAAAAAGCCCTCTAATGACTCGTGAAATTCTATACACTGGAGTGACCCGTGCAAAGCACACTGTTTCCCTTTTTGGAAAAGAAGACTTACTGCGACAAACTATTTCTCAAAAATCTATTCGCCATTCCAATCTGTCTCACCGTATTGGTGTTCTTTAAAATAGACCCACTTTCTCCCTAAAAAAAATCAATCTTTTAAAACAACTCCTTTACTTTTTTGTGCTTCTGAAGAGGAAGGTGAAAGATTTACCTAGATAACGTATATTTTTAGAGGATTTTTTACTGGAGAAGTCATTTGACCACAAAGACCATAATGAACAAAAAATCTATCCCTCAGGAACAAGAAAAAGAATTTAGACAATCGGTTTGTGACATTCCTGGTGCCGTATACAAATCTAAATATAACTCCCAGTGGGAAATAGAATACATTAGCCCCACTATTGAACAAATGACAGGCTACCCCGCTTCTGATTTTATAGGCAATGTTGTAAAAAAGTGGACAGACATCATTCACCCCGATGACAAAAAAATGGAAACGGAGGCGGTAAAAACTAGTCTTGCAGAAGGCATTCCTTACATACTTGAATACCGAATCATTCATTCTTCTGGAGAAGTTCGATGGATGTATGAAAAAAGCCAAACAGAAAAAACAACAGAGGGCCAACCTTTTCAAAAAGAAGGTATCCTATTAGATATTACCCAAGGTCGATTAGTAAACCAAAATTTACAATACCTTGCCACTCACGATAGCCTCACGGACTTACCCAATCGTGCCCTCTTTTTTGATAGACTAAAACAAGCACTTGCTAAAGCCAAAAGAACAGACCAGCCTTTAGCTTTATTTTTTATTGACTTGGACAACTTCAAATACATTAATGATACACATGGACACGGAGCAGGGGATGCTGTTTTGCGATCTGTAGCAAAAAACTTAAAATCATCTCTTCGGGAAACAGACACCATTGCTCGTTTGGGTGGCGATGAATTTATTGTTTTATTAGAAAATATTTCTGATGAATCCCATACCCCTATTGTTGCCCAAAAAATTAATCAGGCCATTGCTACGCCTGTTCTTTTATCCACTGGGGAGTCCATCAAAGTAACGGCAAGTATTGGAATCAGCCCTTATATTAAGAATGACAAAGCGGATACCTTGTTACAAAAAGCGGATGCGGCTATGTATCAAGCAAAGAAAAAAGGGAAAAGTAACTTTCAAATTTACGCACAAACAGACCCAAATTAGTTTTTCAACCGATACACACTCCAACCCTCTTTTAAGACGGTTCTGGAATATTGAAACCCAATAATATTATCAATATTGACTTGGGAATGAACTAATAAATCACCATTCATAAAATAATAAATCAGAGTTTCTCCACAGTGATGACTTCCATCTATAGATTTTATTTCATATTTCTTTTCAATCGCTTTAAAATCACTCCAAAACTCTTTGACCATTTGAAGAACTTGTTCTTCTCCCTTTAAGGAATCATTCACTTTAATCGATTCTTCTTTTATTTCACCATTTTCTCTCACATCAAATTGAATTCCTGTCATTTGAGTAGAGTGGTCCTCTCCACATTTCAAATAAACAAGACGATGAGAAGGAGGGGTTGCCTCAAACTTTACATTTTTGAAACGATGAGTGTCTATTGCTGCCAAATCCATCATTAATTTTTTCGAATCAGGCTGACACTGACTAAAGAAAAAAAGAATTCCTACACATCCAAGCCAACCCATTAACCTTTTCATCTCTATACCCTTGCTTTAAACTCACTCTTTTGGCCTAATTTACTATTTTTGGACTCTTCTTGCACCCTACCATACTATTTTGAAATTATATTATATTTAAAGTGGTTCTTTTCTTCTCACCTCAATTTGAAGGCTAATTTTTTGAACCCTCAGAAAAACATATTTTCAAAACTAGATTGCGATATTCTACGAACCATCGCAAGCTTGATGGTGGTGATTGTCCATTGCATTCACCCCTGGGTGGTAAAGTTCCCTAGTTCTCAAAATTTTTTTTCCCTCTCTTATATGAGTTGCCTTTTGGATCAACTGACTCGCTTTACCGTTCCCTTATTCTTATTAGTTTCAGGAATTGCTTTAACGGTTCAATTTGCAAAAAAGCCCCTTCCACTAAAAACTTATTACAAAAAAAGATTACCTAAAATATTATTGCCCTTTTTTATTTGGTCTCTCATTACCAGCTTCCGCCATGTAGATTACTTTTCAAACTTACCTTGGGGCGATTCTTTTTTATCAAGCTCTCTCATCTTTTTTAAATTCTTATTGGTCACAGGATTTGATTATCAATATTACTTTTTAATTGTTCTTTTCCAGTTTTACTTACTATTTCCTATTCTCTATCGTTTTCGGTCTTCTAAAGTTCTTCTTTTTTTCGTCTTTGCCATTCAACTTTCTTTATTCTCTCCCATTGAAGCCTACTTAGCTTTTTTCAAGCTCTCTCTCCCCCCTATTCACCCCCATGTCATCTTCTACCAGCTAGGTTATTGCTTTATGGGCATGTACTTAGCGGCTAACCCTGCCGTCTTCTCACAACTATTAAAAAAATGGAGTCTTAAATCTGTTGCTCTCTTTTGGGCAGGACTATTTGCATTTATCAATTTAGAATTTGCATGGAATATTATTGCTGAGCAAAAACTTTTATCTGATACAGATCATTTTAATCGATGGACTGTTTTCCTTTATTGCTTTGCGTGCTTACTCTTATTCTTAAAGATAAAACCACGACTCACCTCTTCTTTTTATCAACACCCTGTTATTCAATTTATGAGTATCTATATGGCTCCCTTTACCTACTTTGTTTACCTTTCCCATACTCACTTTCTTCGACTCATTAAAAATTATATGAGTATGAATTCCCTATTCAACTGGTTCGCTTGTGTTGTCTTTGTCATCTTTGCGTCCTATTTAACCGCTTGGGCTTCCCACT
>CAZLBO010000065.1:0-9624 GCA_964557725.1 uncultured Bifidobacteriales bacterium
CTGGATGCAAGAGTCGTTCATTTGGATCGAAACATGGGGTATGGAGCGGCTCTTAAAATTGGATTTAAGCAAGCGACGTCTCCTATTTTGGGGATTATTGATTGTGATGGAACTTATGATCCTGCTGAAATCCCCAAGCTTTATCAACATATGGAAGAAATGGATATGGTGATTGGGCAACGCCCCCCTGAAAAAGGACTGCGTTTTTTTGCAAAAGGGTTTTTAAACCGTTTTGCTTCTTATGCGGTTAATTATAAAATCCCAGATTTAAACTCGGGCTTGCGGTTGTTTGATCGAGAAATGGCCATGCACTTGTTGCCTTTGCTTCCCAATGGGTTCTCCTTGACAAGCACCATTACCTTGGGGGCATTATATGTTCCCTATCGAGTAAGGTACGTTCCCATTACCTACGGGGAGCGAACGGGGTCTTCAAAGATAATTCCGACAAAGGCTCTTTATAGTTTTGCCTTGCTGATTATCAGAACGGTTGTTTTGTTTAACCCCTTAAAGTTTTTTATTCCTATTAGTGGCATTTTTGCTGCTGTGGGAGGGGCCTTTGTTGTGAGGGATGTATTAGCAGGCGACCTCGCCCAATCCTCTTTGTTGTTTATCGTCAATGCCTTTATTTTGTTAGCTATCGGACTACTGGCAGAAGCCATTCGCTCACGAGTTTAAGGCTTGTTGATGTGGGCAGGTCTTTCTTCTTACCGTGTGAGTAATTTAACTCGCTGTTGGGTTCGAGAAAGATGGCTTCTTTTATTGAGAATTTTTTTGCTCAACAAACCATTATAAAAGCCGAGAGAAATTCCCATACTAATACGAGTCGCTCCTGTATTAATTCCAAACATTTTAATTTTGGATAAGGAACTAAAATTTCCATTAACGTCTTGAACTTCATTTAAAGCGGTTGCGGCTTCAAAAAAGACATTGAAGGGGTAGTTGTGGTAAATTCGACTGTTTAATTTTAAGCCCCAGCCTACGGATTGGTACCAGGCATCTGTTTTTTGTTTTTCATCCCAATAACTAGGGTTGAATAACTCTACATTCTTTAATTTACCTGTCCAAGCTCGGCCAGCATCCCAAAAAATTTGGGCGTAAACATCTTCGAGAAAAACCACCCAAAGGGTTTTGTAAATATCAGAAAGTAAGACTTGGTTATAATCAAATCCAAATTGAACGGTATTCTCTCCCCGAAACAATAAGTTTTCTGTGTTTTGTAAATAAGGGTAACCTCTGAGAAAGAGCCCTCTTTCAAAAAAGGAATCTAAGGTGTCACTTGCTCCTGCAGATGTGTTTTTCCAAGAAAGTAAACTCCCTGCGATGGTAGACAATCGGATAGAACTGTATTTTGACCAGGGAACGGATAACCCATAGTCTAGGCCAAAATCAGCCTCATGAAGCTCAATATCTTTAAAGTTTTCTTTGATCACTCCATTTTCAAATCGAAAGGTCTCTCTAAATGTACCTGATCGAATGAGGTTCGCTAGGTGATAGCTGTAATTAAAAAACCCAGCCATTCCCTTGGGAGCGACATTGGACTTAGAGGATGGTGTTACTCCATAGTACCAGAAGGTGGGTGAAATATAGAGATCCTTGTAAAAGGTAAAATCAAAAGGCACTTCATAAAAGTTAAAGTCATTCCATACATAGCCCCCATTGAGCATAAAAAAGCTTTGTCTCAGGGGGTCGGAGTTTCCATCTCCTCCAGAAAATAAAGCGTAGCGTGCACTCAATTGAAAGCTGTTTAGGTTAATGGCCTGATTGGTTACTTCTACAGTATGGGTAGGAGCTCCTAGGATGTCGTCAGAACGAGTAACAATGGTGTCAAAGGAAACAAGGTTTCTTTTAATATAACTTGCTCCTATTGAAACAGGGGTAGAATGGTTCCAATAACTGGCAGCGAGTTCGGATTCCTTGTTTGGCTCCAATCCTTTGTCGCTGATGTAATCAAAACCTTTTCCAACCTCTAATAAAAGGCTTAAGCTGACTTCGTTTTTCTGTACAGGGTCATTCAAAAAGGCACTGAGACCAACTAACCATTTTGTATCTCCTTTTGTCCCTTCCTTATCTAATGCGGTAATCTCTTGGCCAATGATAATGGGTTGTAGAATAAACCGATTGGGAATGCCAATGTATGGGTTGCTCGCTGCAGCGAGTTCAATATGCTCAATCAATTCATTTTCCACAAAGGTTTTCTTTTTGGCAGCATAGGCTTTTTCCAATGGTGACCAATTTTTAAGCAGGTAAAGAGAAAAGCCATCTTTATCATAATTAATAAAAGAAACATGTTTGCCATCGGGGCTTGGGGAGGGAGAAAAAGCACCGCCTGTTGTGTTGGTCACAGTAAGAATGCGACCTGTTTCAAGGTTATACTGATAAATATTATAAATGCCTGTACTGTCTGATGAAAAGAGAAAGGATTTACCATCGGGCATCCACATAGGGTCTCTGTCGTCATAAACACGGTTGAGTAAAGGTTTAAAGCCTGTTCCGTCATCATGGATCAAACCGATTTTTCGAGACTCTTTGTCGTAGTATGAAAATAAAATTCGATTTCCCTTGGGAGCGTATTTGGGGGTGTATACATTAAATCCAAAGGTGCCTTTTAATTCGCTTTCGGGGGGGAAGATCTCTTGAATGGATTTTCTTTTTTTCTTTTTTGTAATACCTGTGGTATCCATGACACATAAGCGAAAGTTAGTGCCGTAACTACGGACAAATACAATTTTAGTTTGGTCTTTATTGTAACTAGGAAAGATGGCGTTTTTTGTTTTGGTTAAGCGCTTTTCTTCTTTTCCTTTTGAAAAGGGCACCCATGATTTTTGGTAAAGTTTGTTTTGTTCGTATATATCAAACCGTGCTTCTCCCTTTTTTGTCGTATTTTTGGAAGAGGCATAAAGAAAGGTGCTATCATCTTTGTTCAAGTCATAATAACCGCGAATAGCCCCTGTGGCGACAGAAATTTTATCTTCTTTTTTGACGGTGTCACTTAGGCTGTATTGGTGGAGCATTCCTCTAAAACCTTTTCGCCCTTTATTGGATACAAATAAAATTTTATCCCCTGCCTGATTCCATTGAGGGTATTGATTGAAAAAGCTTCCTTCGGTTAACTTCTCACCTACTACTGGTTGTCCAATAGAGTCGAGCTTTTCACTGTACTTTCTTTTTTCAAAGGCTTGCCACTCTGCCCATAGCTCTGGTCCAGACTTTCCCCACATCTTCTTCATGGCAGAAGAAATAGTTTGTCGGTGGATTTTCGCATTTTCAACCCATAACTTTTTAATGCCTTCATCCCCAAACCGTTGGGCGAGGTAGCGAACAAAAGCAAAACCTTGGGTATAAGGCCCTTGTTCAAAATGTAACCCTTTACCGGCAAAAGTCCCCATGCGGTGGAAGTCTAAAAGGCTGTCAGAAAGTACGGCGGTGCGGACAATCATGTCTCGGTGAGAATCCCAATGATCATAACCTGATAATTCGGACTCATATTGTGCGACCCCCTCTGCCAACCAATTGGGTTGGGATGAAAAAGGAAAAATGGTAATGAGAGAAGATTGAACATCTTCATTGTAATAATCTTGATAACCAAGTATGACTCCAAAAATAGAAGTAGGAAACTTACTCCCTGTTTGTATTGAGATAAGATGAGAAAGCTCGTGAGTCACCACATCCCTTAACCAATTATGAGTGCTTCTCAGGGGAATGCCCCAGTCCGTGACCCAAACTGTCATGGTGTTTTGGTAAGAGTTTGCCCAGCCATTAGAATAAATGTCATCACGGACAATCATCTCTACTTTGCCTGGCAGCTGAATCTGATAGCGGTCTACTTTTTCTTGATAGACTTGTTCTGCAATCCCTGCAACATATCCTGCGACTTTTTCTAATTTTTTGTCATAGTAGTATCTAAAGTGTTCCGTTTCAGAAACCATCCAATTGAGGTGTGCTCCATTTCTATTTAAGGTCGCAGAACTGATTTGAAAGAGGATGGAAATAAGTAAGAGAAGTTTCAAGTTGTCACCTTCTGAAAGAAGTTTTTGGGAAATAATCTACCAATTTATAATTTAAAGCATTATCTATCAAAATAGGGGAATAATTGGCCAGTTTTACGGAGAGATATCACGAATTAACAAAATACAACCCAACAACCATTGATAAATTGGGGGCTGTGAATTGGAATGAGCAACCTTACCCTTTTAAATTGTACCCTGATAGCAAATCCATTGATCTTCGCAATCACCTAACGGATTATCAAGACCCTTTCAGTCATTTTTTTGCGAGTGAAAATAAGTTTTCTTTAAAGCTTCTCAGTCACCTTTTGTATTACACCTGTGGCATTACAGCTAAAATTATTGCGGAAGAGGGGGATCATTACCTGAGGGCGAACCCCTCTGCAGGGGGGCTTTACCCCACAGAGGTTTATGTACAAATAAAAAACACCCCCGAAATCCCTGAGGGTTTGTATCACTTTAACCCTGCCCAACTCAGTATTTCTAAATTGCCTGATGGCAGTAAGGGGTTAAAAGACTGCTTTATTGATCCAGAGGAGGGAGAGGCCGATTGGTTGTTCTTTTTTACAGGGATTTATGCACGGAGTGCTTGGCGTTATAAAGAGAGGGCGTATCGCCGTATCCTTTTGGATACAGGGCATTTGGTAGGGAACCTTTTAGAACTATGTAATACTTGGGATTTGAATGCTCGTCTTTTTACAGGGTTTTATGATAAACAATTAGAAGAATACCTTCAGTTAAAAACCCATCAAGAGACTCCGTTGCTTGGGTTAAGCCTTTCCCAAAACCCTGAAAGTCAGCGGAAACCTTTTGTTTACAGAAGCTCTTCTCCTGAAGAGGCCATTAAAAAAGTAATTTCTAGCAACCCTTTGTTGATTCAGCAGAATACTTGTGAACGCATCTGGAAGGAGTCTCCAACCCAGCTTGTTGAGACAGAGGAGGGGGCTTTGGGCAAATTCCGATCTTTTCAGCTGAGGAGTATCGAAAAATCAATTAGTCAACGGCGTAGTTGCAGAGAGTATCAGCCAGTAGCTATTTCCAAAGAGAAGTTAAATCAGTTATTAGAATATTCTTATCATTCATACTCGCATATTCACGGATCCCTTATAGGAAGGTGCCTAAAGACTTGGGTTCTTCTTTTAAATGTTGAGGGAATGGATCAGGGCATCTATCAATTAAACAACCAGACATTACAGTTAGAACAAACTCTTTCGGGTAATATGATTCAAGAGTCTTTGGAGATAGGCTTAGAACAACCCCTTGCTGGCACGGGAGCATTTAACCTTATCCATACAGTTCACCTCCCTGAACTTATTAAAAAATACGGGGATAGGGGTTATCGATATGCTTGTATTGAAGCAGGCATGATTGGAGAAAAAATAAACTTGATCGCAGAAGAACTAGAACTAGGAGCAAGTGGGATAGGGGGTTATTATGATGATTTGGCCAATAAATATCTGGAGCTTCCTTTAGAAGAGGCTATTCTTTATATTACTACTGTGGGGACACCCCGTTCGGGGGAGTAGAGGAGTAATCTTATCCAATTTGGCTGTGTGGGATTGAAGGAATTAATTTTATATTTCCCACCTGATTTTAATCTTAAAAGGCAGGTTCCGTGAAGTATTCAGACGCTGGCGTAGACATAGATAAAGCCGAAAAGGCAATGAAGTCCATTAAAGGGATGGTGAAAGACACTTTTACTCCCAACGTAATGGCAGATTTTGGGAATTTTGGAGGGTTATTTACTTTAGATAACTTGGGAATCAAAGAACCCGTTTTAGTTTCATCCGTAGACGGAGTGGGCACTAAAATAAAAGTGAGCATAGATATGGGACGCTTTTCCTCGGTGGGAGAAGATATTGTGAATCACTGTACCGATGATATTTTGGTTCAGGGAGCACGGCCTTTGTTTTTTCTCGATTATTATGCCACAGGGGTGTTAGAAGAAGAGGCTTTGGTAGGTGTCATTCGTGGAATTACTAAAGCTTGCAAAGAAAATCAATGTGCACTTTTAGGGGGCGAAACTGCAGAGATGCCAGGGTTCTACCAAAAAGGGGATTTTGATTTAGCAGGAACGATTGTAGGGATTGCCGAAAAAGACCAAATTATTGATGGCACTAAAATAAAAGCAGGAGATACTATTTTAGGTTTACCTTCTTCAGGGCTTCATACCAATGGATACTCTTTAGCGAGAAAGGTTCTTTTTGAAAAAGAAGGATTCGACTTTACTCATACCCCCAAAGGACATCAAGTAAGCATTGGGGACGCCTTAACAGCTCCTCACCGTTCTTACCTAAACCCACTATACCCTCTTGTTCAGAAAAAACAGATCAACGGAATGGTACATATTACAGGGGGCGGCTTTCCTGGAAACATCCCTCGAGTGTTACCCGAAAACGTAGGAGTGACGATTCGCACAGATGCATGGGAAACTCCCGATATTTTTAAACTCATTCAGTCTTGTGGACAAGTTGATTTTGATGAAATGCACAAGACCTTTAATATGGGGTTGGGCATGCTTCTTATTATTTCTCCCGAAAACTTGGAGGCCGTACAAGCGGAACTTAAAAGTAAGAATGAGACCTTTTATCATGTAGGGGAAGTCATAGAGAGAAAGGGAGACCATCAGGTCACGCTTATTCAATAAAAGTTAAGCTGGAAAAGGTAAGCGTAAGAGTTTACAATGGAATCAAGTGAGAGAGGTCTTTGATTTTTTTAGTTCTTTGGATTTACTAGATTAATCAAATAAAACAAGTTTTATCGAAACAGGAGGCGATGTGATTTACTCATCGATAGCAGGAAAAAAAGACGAGAAAGAGAAAAAGGACGAAACAAGTCCTATCGAAAAGCAAATGATGGAGAACTTCCTCAAAAAGCGTCAGGTCTTTTTATGGACACAAGTGGACGATGAATCTTCTGAAAAAGTCATTAAACAGCTATTGTTTTTAGACAGCCTTAATCAAGAGGACATTTATCTATACATCAATAGTCCTGGTGGAGCAATCACTTCTGGGTTGGCTATTTATGATTGTATGAGTGCAATTAAATCGGATGTGGTAACGATTGTGGCTGGTCAAGCGGCTAGTATGGGAGCTGTTTTAGCTGCTGGTGGTGCTAAGGGAAAACGATATGCATGGAAAAATGCAAGAATCATGATTCACCAACCTTTGATTTCAGGCCAAATGTATGGACCTGCTACGGATATTGAAATTCAGGCAGAAGAGATGCTTCGAATTAGAGAAAGTCTCAATAAGATTTTATCTAGGCATACAGGTAAAACAGAAAAGGAAATAGAAAGAGATACAGAGCGTGATAACTTTATGATAGCGGAAGAAGCAAGAACTTACGGTCTTATTGATAAAATCGAGAATTTAATTTAACCCAGAGTTTGCTCGGGTTCTTTTTAAGAAACAAATAATATGAATCTTTTTAAAAAATTTCAGTTTGGCCTCTCTAAAACACGTCAGAGTGTTTCGAAGCAGATCAAGGGAACCTTGGGAGAGGGAAAGCTCACCGAAGAGACCTTAGAAGAGCTTGAAGAAAGCCTTATTTCGGCTGATGTTTGTTATGAAGTTGCCTCAGGCATTACGGATAGAATTCGTAAAGAATCTCTGGGACAAATGCTGAGTAATGAAAAGTTAATCGGTTTTCTTGAAAAGTACACCCTTGAGTATGTGGCTGATCCTCAAAAGATTGACTACAAAAATAAGCCTCATGTTATTTTGGTCTTAGGGGTTAATGGTGTAGGAAAGACCACTTCAATCGCCAAACTAGCCGCGCATCACAAAGCACAAGGCCGAAGCGTTTTATTAGCCGCAGCAGATACTTTTAGAGCGGGTGCCATTGAACAACTTTCTGTTTGGAGCGAACGAGTCGGTGTAGAAATAGTGAAGCATCAAGAGAAATCAGACCCTGCAGCGGTGGTTTATGATGCTTATGAAGCCGCAAAGTCTCGAGGGAAGGATATTCTCATCATTGATACTGCTGGCCGTCTTCACAATAAAGATTACCTCATGGATGAGTTGCGAAAGTTAGTACGGGTTTTACAGAAGCATGGCGAAGAACTGCCCCATGAAACCCTGATGGTAGTGGATGGAAATACAGGTCAAAATGCTACCGCACAAGGTAAGGCTTTTCATAAAATATGCCCTATTGATGGTTTTATAATGACAAAGCTAGATGGCACTGCCAAGGGGGGAGCGCTTATTTCTTTGTATCATGAAATGAAAATCCCCGTATCATGGGTAGGAGTAGGAGAAGGAGTGGATGATCTTATTCCTTTTTCGGCCTTTTCGTATGTTCAAAGCTTGTTTAGAGAAACGGAAATTGAGATTCCTCTCCATCAGCAAGAGGTTCAGGATAAGTTTAAGAAGCTTCAGATTTAATGCTTCCCTTTTTAAAAGGCTCGTTATTTCCCATTTTCTTTAGGAATAAGTGTCGTAGGCCTTTATTGTTCTTGGCTTTTTTCTGTATGAATTGTCAGGAAAGCGTGCCCATCATCGAACAAAATTTTGTTAATTTATATGTTGATTTACAATTAGCTACTTTGGGTAATGAGAATAACCAAGAGAGAGCCTGGAAGAGTCGGCAGGTAATACTTAAAAAGTATGATCAAACGGCAATGACTTTTTCAAAAGAAATAAATAAGATTAAAGCCAATTCTGAAATATGGTTGGACTTCCAAAATCGAGTGATTAGTCGAGTTGAGGAAGTAGAAAAAATTCACAAAGGAGAAAAAGATGGCAAGTGAAAATTTAGTAGAATTTACAGATGAGAATTTTACTGCAGAAGTAGAACAACATCAAGGGGTAACATTAGTAGACTTTTGGGCTCCATGGTGTGGACCTTGTCGTATGGTTGGACCTATTGTCGAAGAAATTGCAGGGGACTATGCAGGAAAAGTAAAAGTAGGCAAGTTAAATACAGATGATGCGCCACAGACAGCCGCTAAGTTTGGAATTAGAAGTATTCCTACACTCATTATTTTTAAGAATGGAGAAGTGGCCGATCAGTTAGTGGGAGCATTACCTAAAGACCAAATCACCGCTAAAATAGACGCTGTACTCGCTTGATGAAACCGTTTAAATTCTCCTTATTTGTCTTTTTGATGGGAATGACTTTTTATAATAATGGTTATTCTCAATCGGAATTAAAATGGGGAGAATTTGATGAAAGAGCTTCTGTAGCTGCAAAAGAAAAGAAATATATTTTTGTTGAGTTTTATGCAGACTGGTGCTCTTATTGCAAGATGATGGATGAAACCACCTTAGTTCACAAAGATGTGGTTAAGGAGCTTAAAGAAAATTTTGTTGTGGTAAAAATCAATACAGAAAGCAAGGAAAAGCTTTACTGGGATGGAAGATCTATTTCCATGGAAACATTTAGTGCCATGATGGGGGTTGAGTCATTACCTACAATGGTTTTTCTGAATTCTAAACAAGAAGTTGTTGGCAGCCATGCTTCATTTGTGGATGCAAAAACTCTTTTAGCCTTGTTGACTTATATTTCCTCTGGAGCGAGGGAAAAAAATGTAAGCTTAGATGAATTTTTAGAAAGCAAAATGTAAGGTCATAAGAGTTATATTTTGAAAAAACTATTTATTGAAACACTTGGTTGTGCT